>JAUZPC010000193.1 GCA_030706105.1 Bacteroidota bacterium
ATTTTGATCCGATTTCCATTCCAAGTTAAAAGAGATAAAATACAGACACAAAAAGATATTCAGAATAAACCACTTTATATCTATAGGAATACAAAATTTAATCTCAGTAAAAAGCAAGTGATTGATCTTCTTATGGGAACAAAACTTTATGGAAACCCCGAGATTGCACTTAGGGAATTATTACAAAATTCTATTGATGCATGCTTGCTTAGAAAAGCACAAGAAGAAAAATGGGGTAATCTATATAAACCTGAAATTTCTGTGAAGTATTATAAGGAAAATGATGATATAATTCTAGAAGTGGATGATAATGGAACTGGAATGGACCAATATATTATAGATACTTATTATTCCCAAATAGGCTCGTCCTTTTATAAATCAATTGATTTCTACAACTTAAAATCTGAGTCAAACGCAGAATTTACCCCAACTTCTAGATTCGGAATAGGGATTTTATCATGCTTTATGGTTGCTGATACAATAATTGTTAATACCAAAAGAGTTTATGCCGCACACCAATCAAGCGAAGCGTTGCAAATTTGCGTGGAAGGCCAAGAAAGTATTTTTTGGATTAAAGAGGGTATACGACAAACCCCTGGTACTTCAACAAAATTAATTCTAAGAAAAGAAGAAAACCCTTGGGGTGAAATGACCGAAGATAATTTCGTAAAATCTGTTGATAATATTTTGCCTAATCCACCTTTTAAAATTAATATTCATACAACTACTTCAGTAGAAGTAAAAGACGAAAATAGTTTTCTTCAAAAAACAACGGAATCCTTAAAAGATAAGACGTGGAAATCCCATGAAAACTTAAGACTATTTGAGATTCAGTTAAATAATAAAAAGAAAGACATAGTTGGTTCAGCAAGAGTCGCTATTCTAGAAAGTCACAGAAAACCAACTCCAATAATTGAACTTAATTCACGAAAAATTAAAATCGAAGGCCAATATTTTACATTAGAACGTCAGATGGAAATTAGTGAAAACTCCATATCGGAGACATCAAAATCAATTACAATAACTGACGATGGTGAGATTCGCGAAAGCACATCCATAAGTGAATTCGCAAGGTCAAGGTCAAAATTATCATTACATGGAATTGAAGTTCCAACTACTTTATTCTCTTACGAGTGGAATCTTAAGAGAAATCAAGTTCGAATATCATGGCCATTTCCTTTAATTCTTATTGTCGATGTCTGCGGTAAACGAGATTTAGATCTTAATTCTGCAAGAACCGAGGTTGTTATGTCAGATAAATGGATTGAATTCGAAGAGGAATTAGCCTATTTGATTTGTAAAGGGATCTCACAAAAAACATCAAAAAGGTATTGGAGCCAACTTAAAAAAATATTTATGCAAAATACTAAGAATAAGATTTTCGTAAAAGGGCTTTCAAAAGTAACACAATAGTGCATATTGTCACTGGTTATGCGATTTTTGAATTTGGGCTTATAGAATGATATACTTATAAGTGTTCATTAAATTATTAATTTGCTTTTGCCGATTTGGAAGAATCAGAATTTATCCAGCCGCAGCACGTAAGCGAAGCCATACAGTACCGCAGCCTCGACCGGCAGCTTTGGAACCATTGATGATAGATAAAGTTCTCATATATATTTGCAGGTAATACAGTATATTAAAAACAGACTCTGTAAATTCTAAGGAAAGATAATTGTAAACTTAACTTAAATTGATCGAATCCGGGTAAGCTTAAAGGAGTATTTATGAAGGCAATTGTATACAGAAAGTATGGTTCGCCGGAGGTTGCTCACCTCGAAGAAGTTGAAAAACCGACACCGAATGACAACGAAGTACTAATTAAAATTCATGCTACAACTGTAAACAGAACAGACTGCGGATTCCGGAAGCCGGAATATCCAGTAATTATTAGGATGATTAATGGCTTCTTCAGACCAAAAAATAAAATTTTAGGGAGTGAGTTAGCCGGTGAAGTTGAATCAATAGGTAAAAATGTAAAATCATTTAAACCCGGTGATCAGGTATTCGGGTTAAGATGCAACTATTTCGGGGCTCATGCCGAATACATTTGTCTCCCTGAAACTGGATCATTTACCACTAAACCAGCTAATATGTCATATGAGGAAGCTGCTGCTGTATGCGATGGAGCTTTTTTGGCTTTAAATTATATTCGTAAGATTGATTATAAAGACAAACCTAAAGTTCTTATAAATGGTGCTGCAGGGTCTATTGGTTCCGCTTGTGTTCAGCTTGCGAAATACTATGGGGCAGAAATTACAGCTGTATGTAAAACAAAAGACTTTGAAATAGTTAAATCCCTAGGTGCTGATAATGTAATTGATTACACTAAAGAAGATTTTACTAAAAGCGGTCAATTATTTGACGTTGTACTTGATTCAGTAGGGAAAAGCTCTTTTTTCAAATGTAAAAAAATTCTGAAACCCAAAGGGATATACTTTTCAAGTGAACTGGGATTTTTACTGCAAAATATTTTCTTGTCACTTATAACCCCTCTGGCAAAAGGGAGAAAAGTAATGTTCCCCATCCCTAAAGATTGTAAAGAAGATATTATTTTTCTTAGAGAACTTATTGAAGCAGGGCAATACAAAGCAGTAATAGACAGACGGTACCCTTTAGAGCAAATTGCCGATGCTTACAGGTATGTTGAAACAGGTCAGAAAACCGGAAATGTCGTCATTACTTTGGGGCATGATAACGGGACAGTGCAGGCAAAATAGCCGCACATTGCCGGCCGTGAGGGGGCCCAATCTGTTGTCCATCTGAACTTAAGTGAAGCACCACAGGTTGCGAGCTTTGAGGGGAAGTTGTGCCATATTCAGGTTATTAAAATTTTTGTCAGACTTATAATTTTACCCTATGTGCGCTAAACCACCTACATTATTTAAAATTATTTTCGATAATTGATGAGGGATAACTGTGTGCTTATCGGAAAGTAAGATAAAGGTAATTATTATTCTTAATAATTGCCGGAAAAGTCACGTCTCTGAGTAACACCCTAAGGTGTACAGAGCCAAGGACTTAAATTAACATGAAGGTTTCTTGATTACTGCAAAAACATATATGACCTTTTGGAAATGATTATGAAAAGTCAATATAAATTATTTGTTCTTTTCATGATTTTACTATGCGTAAACACTTACTGCCAAAAGCATACTGCCGACAGTCTCAGCAAATTAATTGAAACTTTAAATGGCGAGAGAAAAGTTGATGCTATAAATGAACTGGCGGATATTTATTACTATATAGATACGAAGAAATCAATTGAATATGCTGAACAGGGATTAAGAATTGCATACAGCATTAACTATCAAAAGGGGATAGCTGCTAATTACGGGACATTAGGTTTTAGTTATGTTAATGTTGATAATCAAAAAGCCATTGAATATACAAACAAAGCACTTGAAATCAGGTATAGAATAAATGATAAACCCGGACAGGGGAATTCCCTTAATATGCTTGGAGTCATTCATTATTATACAGGCGACTATCTAATTGCAATTGACTATCATATAAAGGCCCTCAAAATTCGTGAAGAAGTTGGTGACGAATTTGCAATTGCTACTTCATACAATCATATTGCTTTGGTGCTAATTGCTTTGGAAAATTATGACACGGCAATGGAATACCTTAAGAAAGCACTAACACTTGTTATAAAAACAAAAGACGAGGCCGGGACAGGTATTATAAATGACAACATAGGCAGAATTTATGAAAGAAAGGGAGATTTCAGGAAAGCCAATGAATATTTCAGCAGGTCATTAAAAATAAATAAGGAAATTGGTAATCTGAAATCCGAAGCCAATTCTTGTTTTAATATTGCTGAAGTATATAAGGATATGAAGGATACTGCCAACGCAATAAAATATTATAAATATGCTGCGGACATTTATTCGCGTTTAGATGAAAAAAATGGAATTGCGAATGTTGAAAATGGGATTGCAAAAATATATAAAATGGCAGGATTGACCGACCAGGCTATTTTGCATGCGTCGATTGCCCTTAAAAATGCTCAACTGATAAACTCTCTCGTAAATATATCTTCAGCCGCTGACATTTTGCAGGGAGAGTACTCCAAGATGGGAGACTATAAAAATGCTTATTCCTACATGGAAATTTACGTTAAGGCCAAAGACTCTTTAATAAATATTGATAAAATAAAAAGGTTGAGTAAAAAGGAATATGATTACAGAGTGGAGACGATGAAGAAAGAACAGGACAGCAGACTTGAAAAGCAAAAACTGTTCATTTATATTCTCTCCCTAACTATAGTATTGTTGGTTGTTATCTTTATCCTTATATTTTTCAGCTACAGGCAAAAAAAGGTTTCCAATGAAAGACTTAATGCTCTTAACCTGCGGCTGAAAGAACTAAACTCCACAAAAGATAGATTTTTTTCAATAATTGCGCACGATCTTAAGAGTCCTTTTCTTGGGCTAATGGGCTATTCTCAAATACTTTCTGAAGATTACACTCAACTGCAGGAAGGTGAGAAGAAAATCTATATTGGTAATATTCATGAGCTTACTAAATCTACTTATAAATTACTGGAAAATCTGCTTGAGTGGTCGCGGCTCCAAACCGGTAAAATAGAATTTAATCCGGAGCTATGTAATATTTATGAGGTTTTGTATCAGACCTTGGACCTCCTTGCAAAAACGGCGGAGAATAAACGAATTTCCATTGAAAACCTAATCGATAAAAACCTTACCGTAAAAGCAGATAAACATATGCTCCAGACGGTGGTCAGAAACCTTATTTCAAATTCGGTTAAGTTTACAAAACCGAATGGACATATCTCTGTCAAAACTGAAAAAAAAGCCAACAATATTCATATTTCCATACAAGATGATGGAGTGGGTATGAATAAGACGACAATAAATACTCTTTTCAGAATAGATAAAACTACAAGCACAAAAGGAACTGTAAATGAAGAAGGTACCGGATTGGGACTTCTGCTATGCAAAGAAATGATTGAACTTCATAATGGAAAAATTTGGGCTGATAGTGAAGAGGGTAAAGGGAGTATATTCTATATTTCGCTGCCAAATGAATAATGGTAACATTCTAAGATAATGTAAAAGTACAGATGAATTCTAATGAATCAGACAAAAAATAATTGTTGAATCATTAATTTATAAAGCTTATATTCTTTTTGCGGAAATTCTTATTTATTGAACATCAAAAAAAATTATAAATTTAGAGCTTTGCTTTAGTTCCGAGTAATAAAACTGAATTAAAAGTGCTATGTATTCATGTTTTGTTTATTTATAAAAATTATTCTGAACTGTAATTTTTAATCCATAGAATCAAGAGGTTTATGAAATATCTATTTAGAGTCTTCTGTCTTAATATGATGGTATTGTGTATATGCTTATATCCACAGCAAAAAACAGCCGACAGTCTGGTAAACCAATTAAGTAAATTGAGCAGCGAAAAGAGAGTTGATGCGTTAAACGAGATTTCAGATATCTACATTAATATAGATACAAGGACTTCAACAGAGTATGGACTGCAGGCGCTAAAACTGGCAGAATCCATAAATTATGCTAAGGGGATTGCATGCAGTTATAGTAATATCGGGTTTTCATATATAAATGTTGATAACCCAAAAGCAATTGAATATACACGGAAATCTCTTGAACTGAGCCGAAAGTTAAACAACCAGGCAGGCGTTGCCACTTCGTTAAATGTTTTAGGCATTATCTATTATTATGAAGGTGACTATCATAGTGCGATTGATAATCATTTAAATGCCCTTAAAATAAGGGAAGAACTTGGCGAAGACAAAAAAATTGCCACTTCATTGAACAATATAGCCTTAGTGCATATTGCTTTAAACAACTATGAAACCGCACTCGAATATTTGAACAGAGGGCTGGCTATCCGTGAAAAAAACAAAGATAAAAAACGAATAGCTATTGTCTATGATAATATTGGGGATGTATATTCCAAGATGGGCAAATATGATAAAGCTTTTGACTATATGAAAAAAGCTCTTGCAATTCATAACGAATTAGGCAATGTTCAGCTTATG
>JAUZPC010000194.1 GCA_030706105.1 Bacteroidota bacterium
TCCCGGGTTGATTCCTTCTCCATATTTATGTCTGGTTTAATAATGAGCATTACCCCCGGTAAAATGGGAGAGCTTTTAAAATCTTATCTGGTAAAACAAATAACCGGCGAGCCTATTAGTAAAACGGCACCTATAATTTTTGTGGAAAGAATAACAGATTTTGTATCCCTCGTTTTTATTGCTCTTATTGGAGCTTATATTTTTAATTACGGAAGAACAATTAGTCTTGCGGTTGCAATCTTCTTTTTGCTGGTAGTTATCATTATAAGCATCAAGCCCATAGCCCTGCCGATCATCAACTCACTTGAGAGAGTAAAGTTTCTTAGAAAATATGTGGCGGCTTTCCACAATGCATATGAAAGCTCCTACCAGATGTTAAGACCTGTCCCGTTAATTAATATGGTAGCTGTTAGTTTGGTCTCTTGGTTTTTCGAATGTTTTGGTTATTATGTAATATTGAAAAATTTCAATATTCCCAATGTCGGTTTATTATGGTCGTCATTCAGTTATGCTTTTGCCACAATAGTTGGCGCCATAACAATGCTTCCTGCCGGTCTTGGAGTAACAGAAGGTTCTCTTACATTTATGCTCGTCAAAAAAGGTGCGTCAAGCGATATAGCTGTGGCTACCACCTTTATTATCAGAGTAGTGACTTTATGGTTTGCTGTTCTTGTTGGCATAATTGGAGTATCTTTCTATCAAAAAAGATTTGGTAAATTAGCCGAGGATAATATAAACTAAAACCCGGAGCCCGTATGCAAAGATTTAAAAAGATTAGAGTCCCCGATGAGGGTGAAAAGATAATCATTGAACATGATAAACTGCTAATTCCCGATAATCCGATTATTGCATTTATTGAAGGAGACGGAACCGGACCAGATATTTGGAGCGCTTCTAAATTAGTATTTGATTCTGCAATAGAAAAAGCATACGGGACTAAAAGAAAAATTTATTGGACAGAAATTTTTGCCGGCGAAAAAGCGGTAAAAGTTTACGGTAAAAAAACATGGCTCCCTGACGAAACGGTTGAAGCCATCAAAGAATTTACCATAGCAATTAAAGGGCCCTTAACTACTCCTGTAAGCTATGGAATACGAAGTTTGAATATTGCTTTACGGCAGTTATTAGAATTATTTGCATGCGTAAGGCCCGTTAAATATTATCCAGGGGTTCCAAGCCCCATGAAACATCCGGAAGATTTGGACATAGTTCTTTTTAGAGAAAATACAGAAGACGTTTACGCCGGGGTTGAGTTTCAATCAGGCAGCAAAGAAACCGACGATCTTATTAAGTATTTAAATAAGAAGTTTGATAAAAATATACGAATACCCAGCGGTATTGGGATAAAACCCATGAGTCAATTTGCCAGTGAGCGCCTTGTTAAAAAAGCAATTGAGTATGCAATCCTGAACAAACGTAAAAGAGTTACCATGGTACATAAAGGTAACATTATGAAATATACTGAAGGTGCATTTAAAGACTGGGGATATAAAATTGGTAAATCCTATTTCAAAGATGTAATAATTACCGAAGAGCAGCTAATCAACGGAGAAATACCAGAAGATAAAATTCTGTTGAACGACCGGATTGCAGACAGTATGTTCCAGCAGCTCTTGTTGAGACCAAAAGAGTATGAAGTGGTAGCTACTTCAAATTTGAATGGTGATTACCTGTCAGATGCGGCAGCAGGACAGGTTGGCGGTTTGGGCATGGCTCCCGGAGCAAATATGAGTTATACAACCGCTATCTTTGAAGCCACACACGGAACAGCTCCAAAATATGCCGGGCTTGATAAAGTAAATCCAGGGTCGGTTATTTTATCCGGTGTTATGATGCTGGAATATATGGGATGGCTTAAAGCCGCCAGGTTAATACAAAAAGCCTTAACAAAAACAATTAAATCAAAAATAGTAACATATGATTTTGCCAGGCAGATGAAAGGTGCAAAAGAAGTTAAAACCAGTGAATTTGCAAAAGCCATTACTCAGAACATGGAGTAACATTTATTGATATTATTACTCCAAATTATAATAAAATTGCAATAAAAAGACCTTAATTTAAAGGAAACAGCTGAATACTTTGTTCCTATTTAAAATAACACTTAAATAGGAATCCAATAGATTTGCGAGACGTTCAGCAGAACGTCTCAATTCATTTTCAAATTTCAAAATACTAATCGTAGATGCCTAATCCTGTTATCACAACCCACAATTACTTTTTTAAAAGCAGGACCTGCTTCCCTGATAAACAGACCATAAAAGACCACAAAACAGGCTTTAAAGCAGATACAAACACAAAAAATATTAAAAATAATATTGCTTTTAAACAAATTTTATAATAAAATAAGTAGCTCTTTTATATAATTTATAAAATCAAAGATATTTTATAAGTTTATAGTGATAGAATTTCTTGATTATTAACAATATGCTTATTATATTCTATTAGTGTAAATAATTATAAAATAAACAAATAAGGAGATGTGTCATGAAAGATGAAGGAATGAGTAAAGGTTTGATTTTCGGCTTTTTAGCCGGCGGCGCATTGGGTGCAATATTAGCCCTTTTATATGCTCCAAAGAGCGGTAAAGAATTTCGTTCTGATATTAAAGTTAAAAGCGATGAATTGTTAACAGAAGCTGAAAAGCAATTGGAAATTGCAAAAGAAAAAGCTAAAGTTCTTATAAATGACGGTAAAAAGAAATCTGAAGAAATAGTAGGTTCTGCCAAAGAAAAATCAAACAAGATTTTACAGGATGCAGAGAAGTTGTATGAAAATGTTTTAGACAAAACAACCAAAGTTGTTAGTACAGGCAAAGAAAAAATAGAGCTTGAAACTGAAAGAATTAAAACTTCTGTAAAAGCAGGAGTAGATGCATATCAAGAATCAAAGAATGCTTAAAATTAATTTTAATTTTCCTTATTTTAAAGGTATTGCATGGAAAATATTGCCACTGTATTTTTGATTTTGCTTTTACTCTCAGCAAGTGCACTTAGTATATCTTTGATATTCTATTTGGGCAAAATTACTAAATCAATTAAAGCTATGGAAGCTGATGTTAAAAGTATTTCATTTCAACTTTCTCCCTTAGTTGCTTCTGCCACTAATCTATCAGAGAAATTGAATGCCCTTGTTCAAGACGCTAAAGAACCTGTAGATACTGCAAAAGCTATTGCTTTTGAAGTTAAAGACAGAGTTGATACAATATTGGATTTAGAAGAAAGAATTAGAACCAGTATAGAAAAGCCGGTAACAGATTTTTCTAAAAATCTATCGGCAATTCTTTACGGGTTAAATGCATTTTGGAACACTTATAAAAAAAAATAATATTAAAACAAAATCCTGTTCTAAGGAGGAGCTAAATTGAAAGAATATGAAGCTGGATCGTTACGCAACATTGCGTTTATCGGACATGGAGGCAGTGGTAAGACCTCTTTGTCCGAAATTTTATTGTTTACTGCCGGGGAAACTAACCGTATAGGTAATATTTCCGAAGGTAATACAGTATCAGATTACACCCCTAATGAAATTGAGAAACAAATCTCTATCGGCACTTCTTTAATGCATCTTGAATGGAACAATACAAAAATTAATTTTATAGACACACCTGGATATGCTGATTTTGCAGGTGAAGTGATAGGTTCCCTTAAAGTTGTAGATACTGCTGTTATGGTTCTAAAATCTGCTGAAGGTGTTGAAGTTGGTGCAGAAATTTCTAATGTTTACATCAATAAATATGAAGTACCATCTGCAATTATTGTAAATAAAGTAGATAATGAACACTCCAAATTTGCTGAAACATATGCCCAGGCAAAAGACCGTCTTACTCCTAATGCAGTAGTAGTTACCTTCCCTGCCCTTGAGGGTGTAGGCTTTACAACTGTAATTGACGTCATAAAGATGAAGGCATATCAGTACGATGCTGCCGGGACCAGAAAGGTTGCAGAAACTGAAATCCCTGATGAATTCAAAGATCAGGCAGAGACTTACAGGACTGAATTGATTGAGAAAATTGCTGAGATTTCAGAAGATTTAATGACTAAATATTTTGAAGAAGGTAATCTTTCGGACGAAGAAATTGAAGCTGGCCTTAAAGCCGCCATTGCAGGAAAAGGCTTGACTCCCGTTTTTGCCTTATCGGCCACCAAAGCAGTAGGTATTAATAGTTTTTTAGATTTTGTAGTTAAGTATTTCCCTTCTCCACTCGACAGAAACGGCGAAGAAGCAACACTTAAAGATAAAGACCAAAAAGTATTAGTTAAACCGGATTCTAAAGGTGAACCGGTTATGTTTATCTTTAAAACAATTTCCGAACAGCATGTGGGAGAACTTTCTTTATTTAAAGTTTATTCCGGTTCTGTTGGCGCCGGCCTTGATCTAATGAACGAAAAAAACAACAAACCTGAAAGACTTAGCCAGCTTTCTATTCTTAACGGTAAAGCCCGTAAAGAAGTTGGAAAACTTTATGCAGGTGATTTAGGCGCAGTTGTTAAATTAAAAGACTCTCATACAAATGACACATTAAGTTCAAAGAATTTCCCTGTTGTAATAAAGGCAATTGATTTCCCATCCCCTGTTATATCTTCAGCCATTGTACCAAAGGCTAAAGGAGATGAAGATAAAATTTCTCAAGGTTTGCATAATATGCATCAGGAAGATCCTTCATTTGTGGTTAAGTTTGACCCTGAATTATCACAGACAATTGTAAGCGGGCAAGGCGAACTTCAGCTTGCTTTGGCTATTAAAAGATTAAAAGAGAGATACGGCACTGACGTTGATTTAGTTGAACCTAAAATCCCTTATAGAGAAACTATTAAAGGATCACAAGATACAATTGAATATAAACATAAGAAACAGTCAGGCGGCCGTGGTCAGTTTGGTCACGTAGTTTTCAAGATGGAGCCTTTACCAAGAGGTCAAAATTTTGAGTTTGTTGACGCAATTGTTGGTGGAGTAGTTCCACGTAACTTTATTCCTGCAGTTGAAAAAGGTGTTCAGGAAGCAATGGTAAAAGGTGTTCTTTCCGGCAACAAAGTTGTTGATGTTAGAGTTACATTACACTTCGGAAGTTACCATCCTGTTGATTCTGATGATATGTCCTTTAAAATTGCCGCAGCTCAATGTTTCAAAAAAGGATTTATGGAGTGCAAACCATGCCTTTTGGAACCTGTTTATGAAATTACAGTTAAAGTTCCTGAAGAATACATGGGCGACGTAATGGGTGATATCTCCAGCCGCAGAGGTAAAATACTTGGCATGGACTCCGATGGTTCATTCCAGGTGATAAGAGGAAACGTTCCTCTGGCTGAACTTTATAAATATTCTTCTACGCTTCGCAGTCTTACACAAGGCCGCGGGCAGTATCATTCTAAATTTGCCTTCTATGAAGAAGTTCCGAAAGAAGTTGAAAACAAAATTTCAGAAGAATACAGGAAACAAAGAGAAGAAGCACATTCTTAATACCTTTAAGGCGGATTCAACTCCGCCTTTTTTTTTGTCCTGCTTATTTATTAATTTGGATTGTAAAATATAGATTATTGAGGAATTATGGAAAAATTATGGTCACCATGGAGATCGTTATATATTGATTCTTTTTCTACAAGAGATGAGAATACCGGCTGCGTTCTATGTGATGTTGCGTCAGGCGATGCAGAAGATTTAACAAATCTAATAGTTAATAAAGGTGAATTTACTTATACCGTTTTGAACCTTTTCCCCTACAACAATGGCCATTTGATGGTTGTTCCTTTTAGACATACATCAGAATTCGGTTCTTTACTTCCTGAAGAAATGCTGGAAGTAATGCAAAAACTTCAACTTGCACAAAAAGCACTTTTAGAAATCAGCCATCCTGAAGGTTTTAATATCGGAGCAAATATAGGTAAAGTAGCCGGAGCCGGCATTGATGAGCATATTCATTTTCACATAGTACCCCGCTGGAATGGAGACACCAACTTTATGCCTGTTTTGGGTGAAGTAAAA
>JAUZPC010000195.1 GCA_030706105.1 Bacteroidota bacterium
ATTTTTGAAAATATTGTTTCACTCATTTTATTCTCCCTTCTCAATTCCGTACTTTTTCATTTTATTATATAAATGACTTCTTTGAATATCAAGAATTTCTGCTGTTTTGCTGATATTCCATTCATTAGTTTCAAGCTGTTTGATAATATACGCTTTTTCTGCTTTTTCTTTGAACTCCTGGAATGAATTACTCTCATTAATTATATAATCGATGGTATTACTACCGGAAATAAACAAAGGTTCAATATCCTTTTGACTGACGATTTTTTTATCAATAATAATAACTATTCTCTCGATAATATTGCGCAGTTCCCTTACATTACCTGTATAATTGCGCGTCTGCAAAAATTTAACTGCGTCTTCCGTAAAGGAAATTTTAACTCTTTTATATTTCTCTGCCAAATCAGACGTAAACTGGTCAATCAGTATGGGGATATCTTCAATTCTCTCTTTTAAAGGAGGAATATTTATTGGAATAACATTAAGCCGGTGATAAAGGTCTTCTCTAAAATTCCCCTTAGCAATTTCTTCAATTAAATTTTTATTAGTTGCTGCAAGAATTCTAACATCAACGTCAATTTTTTTACTTCCGCCTACTCTTTCAACTTTGCCGTCTTCAATTGCTTTTAGCACTTTTGCCTGCGCCTGAACACTCATATCCCCTATTTCATCAAGAAATAACGTACCTTTATTTGCAAGCTCAAACTTGCCAATCCTCTGTTGAACCGCCCCGGTAAATGAGCCCTTTTCATGTCCGAATAATTCCGATTCTATCAATTCATTAGGTATAGCTGCACAGTTAACCTCAATAAAAGCTTTGTCCTTGCGGCTGCTGTTCATATGGATTGCCTGGGCCACAAGCTCTTTACCGGTGCCATTATCTCCGCAGATTAGCACACGAGTATCCAACGGAGCTACTTTTTCAATTAGTGTTAAGATATTATGAATTACTTTACTTTTGCCTAATATCTTATCATTACCGGTAAGCTGCTTTTTAATTTTAGCATTTTCAATTAATAAGTTTGCCTGCTCAACTGCGTTTCTTATACTTATTAAAAGCTTATCGCGGTCAATCGGTTTTTCAATAAAATCAAAAGCTCCTAATTTTGTAGCCCTGATAGCATTATCCAGGCTGCCGTGAGCAGAGATAATAATAATGGAAATATCGTTATTTTTCTCTTTAATCCTTTTAATCACTTCAAAGCCGTTCATCTCCGGCATGGAAATATCCAGGAGCAAGGCCGAGTAATTACCATTCAGTACTTGTTCAATTCCCTGTAATGGATTTGTAGAATATGATACTTCATAATCTTCAAATTCCAAAATCATTTTCATGCTTTCGCAGATTGCCTGCTCATCGTCTATAATAAATATTGAGTTCATATTGTAATTCTTATGTAACTTAAAGTATGTAATAAAAAAAATGTTGAAGGTTTTGCATTCTTGTTTGTTCTTAGAGCTTTGCCAAAAAGTGATCCATAGAAATTAGCCCTCAGATCTCTGGCATCTATTTTATTCTGAAGTTCAAACCTTTCTTCAAAAGCCTCTACAAAATAACCAAATGTATTGCTTAAATCAAAAAAATTCTCATTATACGCTAAAAAGGCAGTACCAAAAAAATGAGCTGGCTTATCTTTATCTCCATAGTCAGTCCGCTCTGAATCAAAGAAAAGATATTTGGGAAGATTTTTGTTTTTTAAATTGAAAATTGAATCATTAGAAGATAGAATATTATAGGTTAAAATGCCTCCGGTTACAGGTACGCGCAAATGTATGTTTTTATAAGGAATGCAGGCAAATATAAGATCAAAGAGTGCTTCTGAATTGTCATGATCATTCAGCTCCAGAGATTTTTGCCATAATATATCCATTTTTACAAGATCATTTTCTTCTTTAAAGCTGTTATTGGCAATAAAACTAGTTAAACTATCCACCCGATACCAAGCCCTGCTATGCTGAGCAAAACTAATACTTGAAAAGATAAGTATAAAAAGCAAAAGTATGTCTTTTTTATTTTTTACGAGTGACGGCATTTATTATGTTAGGAAAACTCTGAAATTGTTTCTTTGAAAATAAGAATTATTGTTTGTGAATTCAATAGATATTGAATGATAAACAGGAATAAAACTATATGAATTTATTTTATATTGTGAAGTTTATGTTTAAAACAAGAAAGCCTGAGGGAACTCAGGCTAACTTGCATCTACTTATTTATTTATCGAGGGGGGCTCTGTTCGGAATCGATCAATTCAACATCAGTTGAATCGGACTCCGCAAAATTTTCTTTATGTTGTACTCTTATAACTCTCTCAAGTTCCAATGGGTGTTCTTCAGCCATCTCTTCCTCCGAAATAGTACCCTTTAACCAAGCCATGCTCAACGGAAATACTTCCGGATTAAGCATTACAAAATAAAAATGCCATACAAGGATCGAAAGGAACGCCAGCCAGGCTTCATAATAATGAATGGTTCTGGCAATATCCCAACCTAATTTGGAATTTGAACCTATAAAAACATTTTCAAACCACATCATCAAGCCGGTAATAGTCATCACAACTGTACCCCAAATTAGCGCCCAATATTCAGCTTTCTCAATATAACTGAACCTGTCCAATTTAGGTTTGACTTTTGAAATTCCAATATTATACTTGAACATGCCTATAGCATCCTTCATATCCTGTAACTTTGGAATGAGATCAAAGAACAACTTACGGCCTCTAACACTTACTGCAAGATATATAATATGCATTAAGGATGTAGTGACCATTACAACAGCGGCAATTCTGTGAAGATTACTTCTTATTATAAATGCATTGGGAATAATTGCTCTTAAGTCACTTACCCACCAGGCATTCGGAAATCTTAACATAAATCCTGTTATTACAAGTGTAAAAAAACTTGTAAACAAAGCAGCATGCTGTATTCTTTCAAAAAACGACATCCGTAAGTAAAGAGAGTGCCCATGTATTTCGGGTTTTATTATACCTCTCTTCTTAAGGTATTTTATTCTGGACTTCCTGTAAAAATCTAAGGCATTATGCAAAAACATTGCGCCGATAGTCATAAATATCAAAATGATATATGAGTTAGAAATCCAGTATAGTATAGGATCTGTTGGCTCCGAAGTACTTACATGAATTTTACCTTCAGCAAACCTCCTGTTAGCCCCGGGATGACAAGATCCACAAGTCTTTGCAATATTGTTTTTATTTATTGTAGAAGCCGGATCACTTGAAGGCTTTATATTATGGACACCATGGCAGCTTGCGCAATTAGCCACCGTAGTTGATCCGCCATCAAGTGCCAAACCATGATAACTTTCCTTAAAGGTCTTTATCCTGTCAGAATTCATTCCATATTTTTCAGTCAACCTTACGGAAGAATGACAAGGTGAACAAACCTGAGATGCTACATTCTTAAAATTCACCTTAGCGCTTGGATTATTTGCCGCTAAGATATTATGTTCTCCATGACAGTCAGTACAAGCCGGAGAATCAAAATTTCCTTTTGCAACAGATTGACCATGGATACTGCTCTTATATTGAGCTGCTATTTCTTTATGACATTTGCCGCATGTGCTTACAATATTTGCTTTAAATGTTGAAGACTTAGGATTGCTCCCTGCTTCGCTATTGTGCGGATTATGGCAGTCCACACAAGTAGGTGCATTTACATTACCATTTTTTAACGCATTACCGTGAACACTTTTTTCATACGAGCGAACAAAAGTTACCGATGCAATTCCTTTTTGAGTATTCGGATTATCAATATGGCACGAAGTACATAACGCAATTTGTGCCCGTTTTACATCTAAAGTATTACGACCTGCTTTAGGTGCCACTGGTGTTTTATGGCAAGTAATACAGTTAGGTGCATCCTTAACTCCATTTTTCAAAGCCCTATTATGAGCTGACGTCTGAAACCTTGCTGACTCCAGTGAATGACATTTTCCACAGGACTCAGAAAGATTTGAAACATAATAGTTAGAAGTCTTGCTTTTTGGAGAACTGACATTATGTGTACCATGACAATTTTTGCAAGATACATCTGCACGGTCAGTTTTTATACTCATAAATTGTGGATGGAAAGAATGTTTCTTCTCAGCATCCTTATGACAACTTTTACAATCAATCGGGATTATTTTTTCCTTATGAGGGACAGACATCATGTCAAAGCCGGTATGGCATTTCGTACAATTCAGTTTTCCATGAACCGACGAATCCAATACTTTACTATTTACGAAAATGGAAACCTGCTTACCGCTTCTTTCCATCGTCATTGTACTGTCACTATGGCAATTTAAACAATCCTCTTTAGTTTGCGCAAATACAGTGCAAAAGCCACTGTTGAATAAATAAACAGTTAAGAAACTAAATAATATAGTTCTGATATTTGCAGACATTAAGGAAGAGTGTTTAAATGCCATAAATGTCAAATTTTTCTACAATATCTATTTCTTTTTCTGTGCAGCTAAAAATGAAGCTAACTCTTTTGCTTCCTGCTCAGTACCTTTGAATGCTACTTTGTGTTCTTTACCATTAATTTTTTCTTGTTTATTAAGGTATTTAACAATAAATTGAGCATTGTTTTTAACGCCTGCTGATGACAGATCAACCGCTGTTTTAGACTTTGAAGATATGCCTGCATTGTTAACTGAGTGGCAAACTCCACATTTTTTGTCTTCAAAAAGCTTTTTACCTTCACCGCCAGCATTCATTGAAAACGCAAAACCATATAAACCAACTACTGTAAGAACTAATGCAATATACAAAATAGCCTGTTTCATTTATACATTTCCTAAAATTATTTATAAAAACGAGAATGCTAATATAAATTTTTTAAGCATTCATTTACACCTGCTATTATCATTGCAAAGATAGTACCAAACTAAAACCGCTATATATGTTAAATTTTTCAATACTGCCAAAGTGTGATTTCTAACATATGAGAATTTTATTTTCAATTTCAAAAAATAATTTTATTTGCGTCACAATCATAAATACACAAATATTGGATTACATGAAATGGAATTCGAAAAAAAGAAGTGAAATATCTTTAAAGGGGGCCGGAATCAGACAAGTGAATTCAATTTATTATATACTTCAGTCAGATCATATGGCTTATAAAAAATTGAAGACACAACTTTTCTGATAGTTGAATCAATTCCTTCAAGCTGATTTTTGAACACGTATGTGAGTATAACCGGAATATGAAAGCGATTATACGCAACTTCGCAAAGCTGTTCAATTTCTCTGGAAGGTTCAGCATCAATAAGTATTAAATCAAACCCCTGATGCACAATAGCTTTAAGCACATCAATATCCGTAGTAGTTGTAACATGATACCTATCCTGCAAATACATTAGCAGGCTATAGCACAAGCTGAAATCGGGACTGAAAAATAATATGTTCTTACTTTTTAACATTTATATAAAATAACACAAATCAATTATTGGATAACTTACTAAACTATATCCGTGCCATTAATCATATCAGATAGGAATCATACAGATATTTAATTATTTTAACATTTTTAAGCTATTTATCTTAATTATTAAAGAAAAAGTGTTAAAACTTTCCCGTAATTGAAAACAATTTTTTACTTTTGAGAATAAATTTATTTATTAATTTCCTTCCTCATATTATTTATTTTTCAATGAACTTTCCACGCAACTTATATTTTAAGTTCTCTCTAAGCCGATGCTATATATTTGTGAAAAAACAAATCGTTTTTTTTGAAAATATTCGACCAGATAGTTTCCATAATTTGTTTTTTTTATTTAATTTGAGACATCATTATTAAAAATATAGTTATAAAGTAACAGGAGATAAAAATGGCTACGATTGATTTGAATTCTTTGGCGCTTTCTAATGTTCCCTATATCGATCAGTACGTTTTTCAGTGGGCACAGGAACAATTGAACAATGAACAAAAATTTCAGCAGTTTCAATTTCAGTACATGAGTC
>JAUZPC010000196.1 GCA_030706105.1 Bacteroidota bacterium
CCATGTAGCATTTGGATTGCCTACAACACCAGGCGAAAATGCGGGGTAATTGGTTATTGAACCAGTGTTGGTATTATAGAATAACCTGCCGTTAGGGTTTATGTAATAAAACTGGGCAAACTGAAATGGAGGAATGTTATCATTACCTAATTTCCCCCACGATCCTCTTATTTTTAATGTACTTACATAAGGCATCGAGTTTTTGAGCCAATCATATTGCGAGATCACCCATCCTGCGGATACGCTTGGGAAGAGACCCCAACGCTGGCTTTGAGAAAAAACATCTGAGCCATCATACCGTAACTGCCCTTCAATAATATAGGTATTATCGTATGTATAGTTTACTCTTCCAAAGTAATTTTGTCTGGCTGATTTAATTTCATTGCCATGGTTGGTCTGATTTACAGAACTCCCGTAATCTAATTGAGGTATTGCCTGTGATATAAATTGCTCCTTGTGAGCACCTACATATTTATAATCGAATGTGCTTTGTTCATAGGCCGCAAATGCCTTTACAGAACTTTTACCAAATTCGTGCTCATAATTTAATTTAAGATTTTCGGTTATCGTGATGGAATTACCCGATCAAATATCAAGGGAAGCAAGGCCCAATGCACCATTCTCAGTAAATGGAGTATAAGTATTTGTTGGTTGGTCATAAGAATATACCTGGTAAGATTTATTCCAGTTGGTGCTATCAGTATTGCCAAAGTCAACAGATAGAAACCCATCTAAGTACAATCCTTTTATAAACGGCAGATCCAGTCTTGCCCTTGCCGTATTTAATGAATACAATTTCTTAAGTGTGGCAAGCCCGGCCAATCCGGTGGAATTCACCAATGGATTTAATGTTCCTCCATTACTTAATCCGCCCTTGGCATAACTTCCATCAGGGTTTTTAGCAAGCACAGTGGGTAAAGCACCTACGAGGCTCGAAAAAGTATTGGAAATCCCTATGGGAGATCCTTGTTGATTCTGCCACCTTAACTGGCTGCCGAAAGATAATTTTAACAGGCGGTTTACCTGTGCGTCGATATTCCCGCTAAAATTATATTGTTTGTATTTCCATACTCCGTCTTTAAACTGGCCATCCTGGTCAAGCATTCCCAAAGAAGTATAATATTTTACTTTATCACTTCCTCCTGATAATGTAATGCTTGCCCTGTCCTGGAGCGCTACTTTTTTTGTTGCCAGGGGAAGCCAGTTGGTATTAGGATGACCGATAGGGTCTGAACCATTACCGAACTTGGTGATATCATCCTGCGTATAAGTAGGGCTGCCCCCTCCAAAAATGGAAATTTCATTTACCATTTGTGCATATTGGGCAGCATTTAAATAGGTTTCAGTTTTGGCCCAGGTATTAAATCCCTGGTTGTAATTGAAAGTAAAAGCAGGCTTGCCTTCTTTACCTCTTTTGGTTGTAACCAATATCACTCCATTAGCTGCCTGCGCTCCATATATCGCTGCTGAGGCATCCTTTAATACAGAAATACTTTCAATGTCATTAGGATCTAACTGGTCAAATCCTCCGGGCCTGTTCGCTACCCCGTCAATAACAATCAAAGGAGAAGTGGCGCCGGAATAAGTGCTGATACCTCTTATATATATACTTGATCCATCACTCCCGGGTCGCCCGCTATTGTTAGTTGCAATAACGCCGGGTGCCCTGCCGGCAAGTCCATTTGATATTTCAGCAGATGGGGACTTGGCAATTTCATCTCCTTTCACTACACTTACAGCGCCGGTTAACGTAGCCTTCTTTTGAGTGCCATATCCTACCACTACTACTTCCGCTAAATTAAGGTTGCTGATCTCCATCGTTACATCAATTGTTGATCGGCCGTTTACGGGCATTTCCAATGTTTTGTAACCGATGGATTTAAATACAAGTGTACTGTTTTCCGGTACTTTTAAAATGTAATTACCGTTTTCATCAGTAACGGCTCCGATTTTAGCATTTTTCTTTACAGTGACGGAAACGCCTGCTAAATTGCCCGAAGCAGATTTTACAACACCATTAATTTCTTTAAGATTTTGGGCAAATAAATTCGTTGGATTAAAACATGCAAGGACAAAAACGAGCATCAGCCCGTACACCTTTAGAGGGTATTGTTTTCTCATATCAGATCGTCTTTAGAGTAAAAAATAAATTATTTCGATAATTAAAACTACTGCATGGGATAGTTACAAAAATTCTATAATCCTCTTAATTTGGATACTTTTTTAACATTAGATGAATTAGTTCAGAAAATCTAAGGGTAAAATATGTTCAGGAATGAAAATAGAAGCCTTATCTGTTAGATCGGCTGCTGTGTTAATTGGCTCTTTGTGTTGGAGATGAACCTGTTTTTATATTCTTTAGGAATAACACCGAGAAGCTTTTTGAAATGCCTGTGATAATTTGATAAATTATCAAATCCGCTTAAATAGCATATTTCCGAGATGTTATAGTTGTCTTCCATTAATAAGCGGCAGGCATGTGCTATTCGTATTTGTGTTACATATTGGGAAAACGTTTTCCGGGTATGATGCTTAAAATATCTTGAAAAAGAAGCCACGCTCATATTAAGTCTGGATGCAATTTCTTCAATATATATATCATTGGTATAATTCTCCATTATGAATTGGAATACAATATTGATTTTGTCAGTATCGTTGCTGTTACTTGCTGTAAATCCGCTGGATAAAATGTACTTCAAATCATTACTGTTTGATAGGAATATTAAAATATCCAATAAACTTAATAAACGCCTGGCAGGAATTTCTTCTTTCATTTCCGTCAATTTTTGCTTTACATATTTATTAGCTTTTCCAAGAACATCCAGTCCTAAAGATGCTCTATCCAACAAACGCCTTACTAATTTCATTTCCGGTAAATCAAAAAATGGCTTTCCTAAAAAATCATCAGTAAAATGTATGAAAATTGATTTTGCAACGAGGCCTTTATTTTTATAATAATTTTCGTTATTCCTGTATAAATGCGGAATATTAGGCCCGATTAACGCCAGGTCTCCATCTTTAAAATGGCTAACATGATCGCCGATAAATCTTGTGCCTTCTGTCTTATCTATTAATACGAGTTCGTAATCTTTATGAAAATGCCAGGGCTTATCAAAGTAATTACATTCCCAACACATATATAAAAAAGAAGAGTCAGTAGATAAAGGAAGTTTATGAAATTGAGGACGCATTCTATATTTTAAAGAGTTTATTGGTCAACCAGTTTGAAGTCAAAAGTATCAATTAAAAAGATTGAATACCACAATTTTCTGCATTTAGTTACTGCGGCTTATCACTTTCATAAGCATGTATGGATAGCCGTTATCTTCTTTATAATTTTATTATTACTGGAATATGGTTGGATGAATTGAAGTAAATGAAAAGATCTCTTTTGAAGCAAATGATATAAGTATTAAAATTGTCCTCTGTATATCAACTAAATGATTTGTGATGTTACCTAAATGAAGATTTTGAAACCTTCCTGTCAGTACTCTTGGCTCAATGTTGAAAAACGCACGGTTCATCTCATACATCAGATATTTGCTAAAACTTAAAACTGATTACAAATATTAAAATCAATGACGGTAATCATTCTTTTGGGCGTTTGCTGAAATTATCTTTACACAACTTCAATTCGGGTTAGGTTTGTTAAAGAGGAGGGCAGAAATAGCTGTTTAAAAGGCAGTAAACTGTTTACTTCAACGCAGAATAAAAACTGCTAATTAACAAGGACGATGGCCGGATTGGGTAGATTGATACAGAATAAAAAGTTGCAAAAAACTGTAAAACTGTATCGGTCACTTAAAGGCAGGTTGAGCAGATCTGCCTTTTTTTGGGCATATAATCAAAGGTTAGACGGCATAAACTTTTGAAATATGTCTAATCGTAAGCATTAATCATTTTTGCTTTTATAATTAATTGCACATTTGTTTCTCCAATTAAAAATTTAATAATATGCCATGGACAAAAGATTATTACCCGGCTTCCATGAAAAATTTGCCGGAAGAAATAAGAAATAAAGCAATTGAAATAGCCAATGCTTTGCTGGAAGAAAAAAATATGGAAGAAGGAATAGCTATAGCCACCGCCATTAGCCGGGCTAAAATTTGGGCTAAAAAGCGTGATTGGTTAGGGGGAAGAATGATCCTGAGTGAGAACTAAATATCTGCTGCCGGGTCATTCAAACTCCGGGATTACTCTTGTAATTTTAATCTGCAAATTATAAAATCAACGAACGAACTCCAATGATTACTGTTAAGCAATTAATGCAAATAGGACAAAAAGCAGCAATTGAAGCAGGAAAAGCAATTATGGAGGTGTACGATTCCAGTGAATTTTCAACAGAAATAAAAAATAATAATTCCCCGGTAACAAAGGCAGATAAAAATGCTCATCATATTATAACTGAATATTTAAAAGAAACACATTTGCCCGTTCTTTCTGAAGAAGGATCGGAAATTAATTTCCTGGAAAGGAGATTATGGGAATATTTCTGGCTGATAGATCCACTTGACGGAACCAAAGAATTCATAAATAAGAATGGCGAATTCACTGTTAATATAGCATTGGTAAAACGCAACAAACCTTTAGGGGGTATTATTTATAGACCATCTAAAGGCACCTTATATACAGGCTCAAAAGAAACAGGTATTTACAAAATTGAAAACAATAAACAGGCCCAAATTTCACCCTTAACAAAAAGAAAGACTTTTGATGAATTTTTACAAAAAGACCACGTAAGAATAGTAGCCTCAAGATCTCATCCATCGCCAGAGATAAAATCCTTTACAGACAAGTTTAAAAAAGTTACACTACTTACAATGGGCAGTTCACTTAAATTTATGCTGCTTCTTGAAAACGAGGCTGACATTTATCCAAGATTTGGAACAACAATGGAATGGGATACAGCTGCAGCTCATGCAATTTTAAACGCGTCAAACCTGGGAGTATATGAAACAGAGTTAAGATCGGAACTTATTTATAATAAGCCTGATCTCAGGAACCCGTTCTTTATTGCTTTTTAAAATGAATCAGTAATTTTCAATTGTTTAAAATCTTGAGATGTATTATTATTTAATGCTTCACTATGGTGCCCTGATTCTTAAATATATCTTTCAATGAATAAGAAGAGCTATTACATAGTGACTGGTATAACGCTTTATCGCATCATAGCTGCCCCTATTCTATTCTTGTTGATCATCAGCCAAAGGCAGGATATATTTAAATGGCTCATTGCAATCAGTTTTTCTACTGATGCCATTGATGGTTACCTGGCCCGCAGGTATAAAGTGGTAAGCAAATTTGGGGCAATGCTTGATTCCATTGGCGATGACCTTACTATTGTTGCCGCCATAACCGGCATAATTTTATTAAAGCCAGAATTTCTCAGAAAGGAAATGATTCTTATTATCCTGCTGTTCGCACTATTCTTATTGCAGACTATTCTTGCACTTATCCGTTACAGGAAACTGAGTAGTTTTCATACCTATACTGCAAAAACTGCTGCTGTACTGCAGGGAATTTTCGTCTTGTTGCTTTTCTTCCTTGATGAACCCGTCTATATACTTTTCCATATAACTGCTGCGGTAACTGTTATTGATTTAGTAGAAGAAATTATCCTGGTATTGTTGCTGCCTCATTGGGAAACAGACGTGAAAGGCTTATATTCGATAATGAAAAAAGGGCAATCAAAATAACTTATAATTCTTCCCGGAGAGGCAAATAACTAATCTAAAAAGATTCAGGGGTAGAAATCATATACTCTGGTGCCGGAAATCATTTTATTATCAATCATAATAATGTTCTTTTAAATGGTAAAAGGAATTTGAAATGATATTCCTAAACAGTAATACAGAGAAGAGTTTTAATCAAAATAAAAACAGTGTTAGAATGGTTGTAATAGTTTTTGGTTTACCAGGTTCGGGTAAAAGTTATTTTGCATCCAGGCTTGCTAAAATGATTAAG
>JAUZPC010000197.1 GCA_030706105.1 Bacteroidota bacterium
CAGAAGTATTGGAGAATATACACTGTTTGGATAAGCTTTATGCAGGGCTTGAAGCTGCTCAATGAATAATTTTTTATCATACTTTGGTGTTAATACTGGGGATAAAATATTTTGGAAACTATTAAAAAAGGTTAGCTCTTCCCCTGTGGGTTTGTTTATTCTAAATGGAATTATTTTTTCTTCTCTAAAGTTGTTAGAGCTTGTCACACTTACTTTTATCTTATAATTGCCAGATTCTAAATAATATGTCCAGGCACCATTAAAAGCAATATTTCCATATTTATCCATTAAATAATAAAGTCTGTAATCCGATTCCCCCGGCTTAATTTCATCCTGTGACATCAAAAAACAGTGTGCCATCCCCATAATTACATTATTGTATTTTACTTCATCACCGTTAGAATCAAATATTTGTACATCAATGGTACGGAAAGCAATAATATGCTGAGCCGTATCGGTAATATTTGTTAATGTAAGCCCCAAATCAATCTCTTCACCTACAAGGAATGTATCTTTTACAATTACAGCTTCAATTTCAAATTGCTTTTGTGCAAGTAAATTAACTGAAAGCACAAAAATAATTATTAACAATTGTAATAGATGCTTCATTTTTTATCTCTTAATACATTAATAGAATTAAAATATTTTTGATACGCGGAACAATAATGCTGATATCGCATAATAGCCTAAGATGCCGGAGTTGACATTATATTATTATTTCAAAAATGATATTAAATAAAAACATATTAAGAAACAAGTAATTGGAGAATCTATTACAATAATGTCATCCGAATACGGGTTCCGGATATTAGGTAAGAACTGGAAGCGGTTAGATGTTTTAGGCAACAAAATCATTTGGCAGCAATTTGCAATGAACGGATTCTTCGTTTGACGACTCACTCAGAATGACAGGATGAAATGTAAGACAGAAATTAATAAAAAAAACCGTCTCTTATTGGGAGACGGTTTTGGATATCATTTATAATTATTATTATCTAATTAAGTTGGTTATTTCCTGCAGAAGAGTATCAGCAGTAGTAACTACTCTTGCATTTGCCTGGAATCCTCTTTGTGAAACAATCATTTTCGTAAATTCCTCTGAAAGGTCAACGTTTGACTGTTCTAAAGCACCGGACTGAACTGTTGTACCGGTTTCTTCACCTAATCCGCCAATTCTTGGAGTTCCTGAATTTGCATAAGCTGAGTATAAGTTATCACCTGTACTAATTAAGCCATTTAAGTTTGTAAATGTAGCAGCCATAACCTGAGCTAATGTTCTGGAATTTCCGTTTGAGAATATACCAACAATGTTTCCATATTGGTCTATGTTCATATTGGATAATGTAGCTGAAGCAGAACCATCCTGGCTTAAAGCTGAAATAACAGAACTTGAAGATGTTTGTGTAATTCCACCGAAACCTGATCCGAAATTAAGATCTACCGATACAGGGTTTGCACCGCCGGCAGGATTAAAGATTAATTTTGGATTAGTAGGAGAAATATTTGAAGGATCCAGGGTACCATCAGCATTAAACATAATTGTACCGCTTGTATTAACTGACTGTCCGTTAAAAGTGCTTTGACCCGGAACGCTTGCACTGAAAGACCATGTGTTGTTACTTATTTTTGTATATTTTAAAGTTACCTGATGAGAAGTACCTAATGAATCAAAAACAGTTACTGATCCGGTAACGATATTAGGTTTTCTATTACCGTCTGCAGATGAACTTAAAGTTTGAGTAGCATTATTCTGAGTTAAAGCAGTACCGTCCAGTAATAAGTCTATTTTATTAGTTGGAGACTGTATTCTGTTTGCAATTCCATCAAATACAGTGGCACCGTTGGATAATGCATAGTTCCCGGTAACAGGATCAGCGGTAAACTGTAACGGAGTAGCAATGCTTCCGGTAACAGGAGGAACTAAAGCAGCACCGGTAGAATCCAAAACATCATAGCTTAAAGTATAAGAATCAGGTGTACCTGCAACAGCAGTGTATGTAGTTCTTAGTTTATAAGCATCGCCGCTTTCATTGTAAATAGTTGTGTCCATTGTAGTTGGAGAAGCAGGAGGCCATGTGGTAGGCTGCTGCAAATTACCTCTTTGAACAACTTTTTCAGTTCTTGTTAATTCAGAATCACTCTTAAGGTTACCGCCCCATTTTATTTCACTTGTAGCAACTGCAGGCAGTTTTAAGTTAGTATCAATTTTAATATCTTCCAAGTTATTGCCCGGAGGTACAACACCATCACTGTTTGCAACTTTACCCTGAACAACAGCACCATTCTGCGGACTTACTAATCTGCCCTGAGCATCAAAAGTGAAACCACCAGCGCGAGAATAATAATTTGTACCATTGCTCTTAAGAACGAACATACCGGAACCCTGTAAAGCCAAGTCGGTTGTTATACCGGTACTTTCAAAAGTTCCTTGAGCCCAATTTCTATCAATTGAATTAACTTTCATACCCAAGCCGATTTGAAAAGTGTTAGTACCACCAGAGGTTTCAGAAGGGTTTGTACCAGCTTTTACAAATTGGTTGAAAGTATCACTGAAAGTAACGCGAGAGCCTTTAAAGCCGATGGTGTTAACGTTAGCAATGTTATTGCCAATTACATCCATCATTGTTTGAGAATTGCGTAAACCGGATACACCGGCGAATAAAGAATTAAGAAGTGCCATAATAACCTCCTAAGGTATTTTTATGATTCAGCTTCAGTCAGTCGGCCGAATCGTAAGAGCGTCCTTGTAAGGTCCCGCTCTGTTTGTTGTTTATTATTTTATTTGTTTAATTTAATGTATTTTTTTATGTAAAGACCACACTGTCTATGTTCGTAAATATGTTATCATTCTCGTCTTTAATAGGCATTGTTGTTACCACTGTTCTGTTAGGGATATTAACAATAAAAGCGGTATCTTCCATCATTACGAGAGAATTTTTAGAACCTTTAAGCTCTGCTTTATCTACCGCAGTCTGAATTTTGCTGATATCAGTATCGCTTAACTGAATATTTCTGGTTTCCAATCTCTTTAAGGCATGATTTGAAAATTTTATCTTATCAAGTTCCTCTTGAAATATTTGGCCAAAGGCTCCCTCTTGAGAAGCAGGCTTTGCCTTCTCAAAAACTTCATTCCGGTTTATCGGAATAAAGGGGACTTTTATGCCATTTACTTCAGCCATTGGTTAACTACTCCATTACTCGAACTTGTTGTAGAATTCATTATTTCAATTATATCTGAAAGAGAATATTCTGTACCGTTAACAACTAATTTAGCGCCAGAATCTGTAAAGCGGATAGCATCAATTTTTCCTACTCTGAATGTAGTGGCTGTTAGAGAACTGCCGTCCGATGTTTTTGCTTCCACTGAATAAGTATAATTACCATTAGGTGATTTACTACCATTATTATCGGAGAAATCCCAAGAAAGTTTATGGTCTCCTTTAGATAAATCGCAATTATTTAAAGTTTTTATTGTTTTTCCTGCAGAATCTTTTATAGTTATGGTTACAGAACCGGCATTTGCAGGTAATGTGTATCCAATTTCGCCGCTTGACTGCCCGCTATTTGTTACAGTATTGCCGCTCAACTTTACTTCTTTGCCGACTAAATTTGCACTTAAAGTATTGTTAATTGATTGTGTAAGTACATAATTTGCGTTTATGCTGCTTGTCATGGAGTCATTCAAGTTTTGCAATTGCTCAAGTGAGCTGAATTGCGCAAGCTGTGATGCATATGCAGATCCGTCCATTGGATTCATTGGATCTTGGTACTTTAACTGCTGCATCATTAGCTTTAAGAAGTCATCTTTTCCAAGAGCAGACTTCCCTTTTGCTTTAGTAGTTGCAGTACTTGTACCAGAACTGTATATACTATTTGTTGTGTTAGTTGTCATTTATTTATCCTTATGCTAGGTATTCGTACGTGTTATATCCTAATGTTTTAGAAGGACTTGTATTTGCTATTTTTTCATTTTCAGTTTCAACTTTTTTATCATTAGCTCCGGAATTCTTTCTTTTCAGTTCGCCCGGCTTCTGTTGTTTGTTCTCATTATATGAAATAGAAACAGTAATATTATTTACGTTTATTCCGGCTTGTGAAAGTGACTGCTTTAAGTTGTCAAGATTATTTTGTACAGTTGTTTGTACAGCTTCATTTTGAACTTCAATTTTAGCGGTGACTGTTTTGTCCACAGTCTCAACCATTAATTTCACTCTGCCTAATTCTTCCGGCATTAGTGATAAAGTAAGACTCTTATTGACACCTTCTGAAAGCGCATTTTTAATTTCAGGCATCAACCGGCTATATTTAACCATTTTTTCTTCTTGAGGAATAAATTTGATATCCTCATGAATACTGCTTTGTTTATCGCTTATTTTTTCAGCGGCATTAGTATGGCTAATATTAAACGCTGAATTTTCATTTGAGTCCCTGGTCTCTTTACCAGTGCTGCTGTCTGAACTATTTTTATCTGTAGTGGGTTTTGTACTATTAGTTACCGGCTCATTAATTTTAACAGTACTATTTACATTTTTAACAGTCTCAATTTTACTGCTTTCCTTTGCAGTCAAAGGATTTATTAATGAGAAATCCGGAGTAAAAACTTTCTTTTCATTAACAGGCAAATTCTGATTTAGTTTTTCTTCGGCATCTGCTAATATTTTATCTTCGGCAGTAATTTTTGAGATTTCGGGTTTAGTATTTTCGTTTATAGTTTTTTGTTCTTTATTATTATGCTCAGAATTAAGAGGCAAATTGTCAACTTTTGTATCAGTTTTAGCAGTTATATTAATATCTTCGCTTTTATTATTACTTAATTTTGAGTCTGCATTCTTATTATTAAAATTTTGTTTTTGCAAAATAAAATTCGATTTATTGTGCAGCAAAGATATATCGTTATCTTTAGTAAACTCATTCAAACTGCTCAAAAAAGCAGTGCTGCTATCTGTATTCAAATTATTTGATTTACTGTCACTTACATCAGTACTTAATCCTATCGGCTTATCTGCAAAAGCGTTGTCACTGATAAACTGATGAACTTTAGAAAGTATGTCCAGTGAAGAAATACTCTTGCTGCTGTTCAACCGGATATCAAATTGCTTAGTCGTTTTAATTTCCTGCTCAACAGGTTGACTTTCCGTAAATGTCTTTTCTTTTACAACGGACCCGGTATTCTCTGCTTGGATTTTTTGTTCTGTTGGTTTAGTTTCAACTTTTGGTTCTACACGAACAGGGTCATCTTTAGTTGATTTTATTTCATTAACTTTTGATTGAGTATTAAATTTAACAGAAATCTCTTTATCGCCCTGCAATTTTATTTTACTGTTAAACGGAATACTTTTAAGTTCAATATTGTTTTCTTTATCGGCACTTTGGTCAATATTATTCACATTATCTTCGTTAGCAGTATCGTCTACACTAATGACCGGTTTATTATCTGTTGAAGAATTCTCAATCGTGACCTTGCCTTTTGCAATTTCATTTCCGGAATTACTTTCAGGACTATCTATTTTTTCGTCATTATTCGACAAAGTTTTGTTCACATTTACATTTACTATAGGTTTTTCATTAACGGCAATGTTTGTATTGTCCTTAGTGTCAATAGTCTTATCTTTAATCGTAGCTGCGGAATTAGTTTCTTCAGAAATATCCTGTTTAACTGTCTTTATACCTGAAAGGTCACCCTGGTTTTCAGTCTTAATATTACTGTTTTTTGTATTATTATTTGAGGTTACAGTTTCCTGTTTTACATCAATTATTTGAGCTTCTTGTTTTGAAGTTGTTTCAGTTACAGGAAGATTACTATCTTCTTGATTTACTACACCGACTTGCGGTTCCTCAATTTTACCGTTACTTTTGTTTCCATTATTATCTACATAAGTAACTCCGTCACCTTTTATTGATTCGGATAGTTCAACCTGGTTGTCAGCATTCTGGCTAATATTGACCTGCTTAGTCTCTG
>JAUZPC010000198.1 GCA_030706105.1 Bacteroidota bacterium
GATTGGTCTTTAACTATATACAAAGATAATATGCATTGCAGTATTTTTGTTTGGTAAAGATTAGAAAAATTATTAAAAATAAATATTAAAGTTATAATTTATGTACAATAGAAAACTTGTTTTTGCTGCTTCCTGTATGGGAATGCTTTTATTTGGAATCGTTCTGACTTCACTCGGCTCTATATTGCCCAATGTAGTTAAAACATTTAACCTTAATGACATACAGACCGGCGCTCTCGTTACATTCTTGCCTATAGGGCTAATAATCGGATCTCTCTTCTTTGGTCCTTTAGTAGATAAATATGGCTACAAGTATATGCTCATAATCTGTAGTGCTATGGTGCTAATTGGTTTTGAAGGACTTGCTTTAGGAAAAAGTTATACAATGCTGCAACTTTCCATATTTCTGATAGGATTAGGAGGAGGTGCAATAAACGGAGCAGGGAACGCTTTGGTTGCTGATATCTCTGAAGGTTCTAAAGGTGCCAATCTAAGTTTGTTAGGTGTTTTCTTTGGTATTGGGGCTCTTGGTATGCCGGCTATATTAGGATTACTCTCAAATTATTCATATACTTCAATTATAGGTATAATTGGTACATTTATATCTCTGCCAATTTTGTTCTTTTTAACTATACGTTTTCCAATGCCTAAACAAACCCAGGGATTTCCATTATTAAAGGGTTTCTCATTAATTAAAAATCCGGTTTTACTTATTCTTAGTTTTATACTTTTTTTTGAAAGCGGACTTGAAGGGTTGATGAATAATTGGACCACTTCATTTATGGGCAAAGGATTTGATATTTCCAAAGAGCAGGCGTTATTTGCATTGTCCTTTCACGTAGCAGGTTTAACTACCGGTAGATTGATATTAGGATTTCTATTAAAACGTTTCAAAGAAAAAAATATATTATATATTTCCTTTACTTTAGTTTTGATTGCAAGTATAATAATGATTAACTCTACCTCATATTTTAGCATTTTGATAGGACTTATTATTCTTGGTTTCGGATTTGCAGCTACTTTTCCTGTTATTCTTGGATTTGTTGGGAGTAAGTTCTCAGATCTTTCCGGAACCGCGTTCAGCATAGCTCTTGTAATTGCTCTTACCGGAAATACTCTGGTCAACTATTTTATGGGAATTCTGTCATCAAGTTTTGGTATTAAGGTATTACCAATATTTTTAGCTATATGCCTGATTATAATGGCATTATTAGCTACAACATACTTTATAAATTACGAAAAAAAATAAATAAAATAATTACGAAAGGATTAAAATGTTAGCATTAGAATGGTTAAAAAATGCCCGTGGAATTATGGACAAAATTGAAGATACACAGTTAGATAATATTAAAAAAGCTGCTGAAGTAATGGCAGATTCAATTGAAAAAGGGCGCTGGGTGCACACATTTGGCTGCGGTCACACAATAATACCAATTCAGGAAATGTATCCGCGAATTGGCGGCTTTGTAGGGTTTCATCCTATTGTTGAGATGCCTCTTACATATTTTACTAATATAGTAGGACAGATGGGTGTACATCAATTTGTATTCCTTGAAAGAGTTGAAGGGTACGGAGTTGAAATGATGAAAAGTTGGAACTTTGACAAAAACGATTGTATGTGGATTTTTTCTCATACGGGAATAAACGCTGTAAATATTGATGTAGCCCTCGAAGCAAAAAAACGCGGGATGAAACTTATTGTCTATGGTTCAGCATCCAATGCTGTTGGTAAGAAAACCAGGCACAGCTCAGGAAAAACTATTTTTGATATTGCCGATATCGTTGTTGATTCCTGCGCACCGCTTGAAGATGCTTCAGTTCCCCTGAAAAATCACTTTGATAAGATTGGACCTGTTTCAACTATGGCATTTGTGACTTTGGTTTGGATGACAATCACTACAGTTGCAGAAATATTAGCTGATAGAGGAGTAAAACTTTATATCCATCCTTCACATAATATACCTGGCGACAATACTGCAAAAGAACGTCTGGATGAGGCTTTGGCTGAATACAAAAAACGTGTAGCCGGAGTTTAGTTATTAAACAAAATTAGATGCGATATATTTTATAGTATATTGCATCTAATTTCTTATTTACAAATAAGTTCAGGATTTTTGATTATTCTGATTTCTACCTGCATTTATAAACCCTCCAAAATAATAAACCTACGTATGTTTCATATAATAGCTCTTATGCCCAAAATTTCATATCTTTAGTTATGTCTCAAATTAAAATGAAAGCGGTGGGCTGCTATGCGGGATATTGATGTCTTCGCCTATTTTCCGGAAAAGAAATTAGATACAGTTAAGCATATTTTCAATATTCTTTTGAAAAAAAGCCAGATACCTATTTTCAGAATTGAGTATGGGCAATTTTTGGAAAATATGTCTGTATGTTTCAGAGTGTCACCAAAACATGCTCAATATGTACTTGAAAAAATGATGTTTAACAATATTGATATATTTCCGGTAGATGATTATTTAGCAAAACTAATTGACATTATTAATGAAAAGATGTTCAGTAAAGATGCTAAAACTGCCCCAAATTCGCTTGAACAGCTAAACAGTGCAACTCTTGAAAAGCTAAAGGGTATGGAGTTTTATAGCAAGTCTGCTACTGAAGAGCAGCTTTCCAGACTATTTAAGCAGGGGAATTACAGGCAATTATTTGAGATAATTAAAAATGCCACAATTCATCATTATGAAATTATAAAACGTGCAAAAGAACTACTGATTCCTACAATCAGACAGGCCATCCAGTTAAATTATATCGGCGGAGTAACTTCAAATATAAATACAAAAAATTTTATAAATAACCTGATTGTAATAATTTCAGATGAAAGAATAAAAATAATTACTGATTATGATTTGATAAAAGAAGCCTCTTCGTTTTTAATTGAACTTTGTGCACAAAAAGATGTTAAGATGCTTATTGATATTGCAAATCTGACTAAGATTAAACAGGATATTAACATATCTGCAATTGTTAAATTTGCTTCATTAATTAGACCTCAAATTGAATCATATATAAGAGAAATTGATTACGCCATTAAAAATCTAAACACTAAGTATGCATTATTATGTTATGATGTAGCCTCGGTAAATTTTAAGGATTCTGCCATTGAGTCTTACAGGTGGCTGATAAATTTAATAGAAGAGAATAAAAAGAAAACAGATATAACATCATAATATCGTTTATTAAGTAAGCTTTAAAATTAAAATAGTTTTACAAAGATTATGCAAAACTATGGGGATAATAACCAAGAGAGCGAGCGACGGGGATCGAACCCGCGACATTCAGCTTGGGAAGCTGACACTCTACCAACTGAGTTACGCTCGCTTTTAATAATAACAAAAATATCTAACTTTACTATAACATTCAATATTATTTTAATATTTATTGAAATAATTTTACAAATTGTTGAATTTATAAACAGTAAAAATATTTATAATTTATATTTTAGTTTTATATTGCAAAATAAAAATTACGACTTACCTATTGCTTAATACGTAAATCTTTAGAATATCATAATTAAATCTAGCTGGAAAGGTAGAATATGCAAAAGAGTTATCAATTTTTATTTATTTCTATTCTGTTTGTATCTATATCTGCAAATGTTTTTGCGTATCCTACCGGAATAAGCGGATATACAAACAAAACTAATAGTGCCGGCTGCGGAAGTTGCCACTCAACACATTCCGGTGCAAGTACTGCCGTGCAGGTGGTTATTGCCGGGCCAACTCAACTTAAGCCCGGACAGACAGGAAATTACACGGTCACCATTAGCGGTGGGACCGGTTCAAAAGTAGCAGTTGATATTGCCGGTTCTGCCGGAACCCTGAATATTGTTGATAATAATCTTAAGGTTCTAAATGGAGAATTAACTCATCCCTCTGCAAGATCATTCTCCGGAGGCAAATATATTTATAACTTTGCATATACTGCTCCTTTAACGGAAGGGGCTGTTACTTTATATGCTACAGGAATGAGCAGTAGAACGAGCTGGAACTTTGCTTCAAATTTTAGTGTCAATATCAACGCCCCGTTACCAATAAATGCACCTTCCGGGTTAAATGCTCAATTTCTGTCTGGACAGGGTAAGAAGATTTCTTTACAGTGGACCGATAACTCCAGTAATGAAACAACTTTTAAAATTGAACGTAAAGAAGGGGCATCAGGAGTTTACTCTTTGTTAACTTCACTTGGTGCAAATTCGGTTAGTTACATTGATTCAATCGGATTAACAGATAGTGTAACTTATTATTACCGGGTATTTGCCGTGAATGAGGATACAATTTCAAATTTTAGTAACGAAGCCAGTGTTAGTGTGCCTCTTTCTGTCAACTCAACTAAATACCAATTGCCGGCCGGGTTTACTTTATATCAAAATTATCCGAATCCTTTTAATCCTTCTACAAATATAAAATTTTATTTAGCTGAAAAATCTTTTGTACAATTAACTGTTTCGGATATGTTGGGAAGACTTGTTGAAAAAATTGCGGACAGAGAAATGCAGGCAGGCGAGTATTCAATAAATTTTGATGCAAGGAGTTTAAGTTCAGGCATTTATTATTATTCTTTAAATACCGGCAAAATTACTCAAACCAGAAAAATGTTACTAATAAAATAATAGTGTATTAAAGGACTAAGAATTATAAAAAGAGTACAGAGATGTACTCTTTTTCTGTTTTATTAAAATGAATCACAATTTGTATAAATTCTTATAATTCAAAATAATTTATTAAATTTGTTATATTATAATATTTTTATTTGCATACATATTCTTGGAAGAAATTATGGTAAAAAACAAAACAGAAAATGAAATAACAAATACACTACTGGCCTTGGAAGTCGCAGCTCTTGAGAGATGGGGCAAGGGTGATCCATATGGTTTTCTTGAAATATCTGACAAAGATGTAGTTTATTTTGATCCATTTATTGAAAGCCGGATTGACGGGCTGGAAAATCTGACTGCCCATTATGAAAAATTAAAAGGTCAGATAAGCATTGATCATTTTGATATATTAAATCCATGTTTCCAGGGCATTAACAATATATATGTATTAACCTATAATTTTGTTTCTTTTACAAATGGAAAAGAAAGTAAATGGAATTGTACTGAAGTTTATGAAAATAAAGAAGGGGAGTGGAAAATAATACAGACTCATTGGTCTTTTACTATGGTAAATGAAGGTTAAGCCATGAAAGATTGTCTGCTTCTTATCGATATACAAAATGACTATTTCCCGGGTGGAAAAATGGAATTAGTCGAACCCATAGCCGCAACTCTTAATGCTAAAAAACTATTAAATTATTTTAGAAAAAACAATAAGAATGTTGTTTTTATTCAGCATATTGCAAATAAACCAGGTGCCACATTCTTTTTACCCGATACGGAGGGAATCAATTTCCATCCATTGATAGAACCTCTTGAAGAAGAGTTAGTGTTTCAGAAGCATTATCCGAATAGTTTTAGGGATACCGGATTGCTGGAGTCACTAAGAGGAAACCAGATCGACAGGTTAATTATTTGTGGGATGATGACTCATATGTGTATTGATTCTACTACAAGGGCCGCTTGTGATTTTGGTTTTGAAGTTATTCTTGCGCAAGACGCATGTACTACAAAATCATTAAAATTCGGTGAACAGATATGTCCGGCTGACTTAGTTCATTACAGTTTTTTAGCGGCACTTCAAGGTAGTTTTGCAACAGTTTGCAAAACTAGTGAGATAGTTAAACAACTTAAAATTAAAATTAAGTAGTTTTACTAAGTTATATTTTGAAAAATTATTATGTCCGATTCAAAAAAAAAGTTCGCAGAGCTAATAGAAACTTTTAGTACTTTCAAGTATAGAAACTATAAACTCTTTTTTACGGGGCAGAGCATATCATTAATTGGTACCTGGATTCAGATAATTGCACTTAATTGGCTGGTCTA
>JAUZPC010000199.1 GCA_030706105.1 Bacteroidota bacterium
AAAATAATACCGTGAGGGGTGGTAATTGGATTATTTATATAGCCTTCCGGCAATTTTGATGTCTTATTAGTCTGAGAAAAGACTGATATTTGAAGTGCAATAAATAAAAAGAAGAGAAATTTAACGTTTAGTAACTTAAAAACCATAATATAACTCCATGTGTAATAATCTGTTGTAAGAGTAAATAAAATATATTTATTTAATTAATTACAAACAATGAAAAGTATTAAGCATTTTTAAATTAAATTTGCAAATAAATGAATTGCAGAGCTGCTTATTCATTTAATCCATTTTTGAACAGGTGGCTATGTACCGGAATGATAATTAATTTAAACGGGCAGGTACGTTAAAACCTGCCCGTAAGTTAAAATTTATTTTTTAGGTCTGTAGATGTGCGTACTTTCGCCAAAGAATACTTCTGCTGCTTCCATAACAGTTTCAGAAAGAGTTGGATGAGGATGAATAGTCAGTTTCAGATCGGTTACATTAGCGCCCATTTCAATTGCCAGAACAGCTTCTGCAATAAGTTCACCTGCTCCGGGACCACAAATGCCCACGCCCAATATTCTTTCAGTATCTGGATCAATAATAATTTTTGTAACGCCGTCAGATCTGTCTAAGGTTAAAGCACGGCCGGAAGCAGCCCAGGGGAATTTTGCAACTACGTGTTTAACCTCCTGTACTTTGGCTTGCGTTTCCGTTAAACCTGCCCAAGCAATTTCAGGATCTGTAAATACTACGGCAGGAATAGCTTTAGGATCAAAAATTGCTTTATGCCCTGCTATTGCGTCAACTGCCGCCATACCTTCATGAGAGGCTTTATGGGCAAGCATAGGTTCGCCTGCAATATCTCCGATAGCATAAATGTTAGGATCAGCGGTCTGTCTTCTTTCATTTATCTCTATCCATCCGCGCGGAGTAAGTTTAACTTTAGTATTTTCAAGCCCCAGACCTTTTGTTTCAGGCCTTCTTCCGATTGACATAAGAACGTAATCATAAGACAGTTCATTTATCTTACCGTCTTTATCCTCAATCTTTACTTTTATCTGTTCGCCTTCTTCTTTAAGTTCAAGAACTTTTGAACTAAGCATTACTTTTTCAAAAGAAGCATTTATTTTTTTTGAAAGATACATAACCATATCCCTGTCGGCTCCTGGCAGTAAACCAGGCGTCATTTCAACAACAGAAACTCTGGTACCTAATGAGTTATAAACTGAACCAAGTTCCAGGCCTATATACCCGCCGCCAACAACCAGCATTGATTTTGGAATTTCAGGCAAATCCAATGCGGAAGTAGAGTTTAACACGCGCCTGCTGTTAATGGCAAGTGAAGGAATATCAGTTATTACAGAACCGGTAGCAACAATAATCTTATCAAACTGCAGTTCTTCTTTTACACCGTCAGCTTTTTCAAGCAGCAAAGTGGTAGAATCCTTAAAGGATGCAGTAGCTTGTATGTATGTAATTTTTCTCTGCTTTGAAAGGACACCTAAACCGCTTGTAAGTTTTGTAACAACAGAACTTTTCCAAGCTCTTAATTTATCTATATCAATTTTGGGTTCGCCAAATTCAATACCAAAGTTTTTTGCTTCTTTAGCTTCATTAACAACCTTAGCAGCATGCAAAAGAGCTTTGGATGGAATACAACCTCTATAAAGGCATACACCGCCGGGATTCTTTTCCCGGTCAATCAATGTTACATTCATACCTAAATCTGCAGCATAAAATGCAGCAGCATAACCGCCGGGTCCGGCACCCAAAACAACTAAATTACCAGCCATAAAACTTCCTAATTTATTTTAATTTAATATACAAAGTTATAAAATAATTCTTAAAGGTTCTTCTAATATTTCGCAAATAAACCTTAAAAATCTTGCAGCATCTGCACCGTCTATAATTCGATGGTCATAAGACAACGATAATGGCATCATTAATTTTGGTACAAAGGAGTTATCTTTATACACAGGTTCAAAAGTGCCTCTGGAAACCCCAAGTATTGCCACCTCAGGAGAGTTGACAATAGGAGTAAAGGAAGTACCGCCTATGCCGCCAAGATTAGTAATAGTCATATTTGCACCCTGAAGATCTTCCAGCGCAATCTTTTTAATACGGGCTTTTTCTGCAAGAGTGTTCAGCTCTGCCGATAGTTCCGTAAGAGTTTTGTTGTTTACATTTTTAAGAACCGGAACAATCAAACCGAAGTCCGTATCGACAGCAATTCCGATATTAAAATATTTTTTATAAATAATCTCGTGCTTCTCAAGATCAATGCTTGAGTTAAACTGAGGGAATTTTTTAAGAGCTGCTTCAAGCACTTTTACCAGAATAGTTGTAACTGTAAGCTTAGCCGCAGATTTATCCAGTCTGGAGTTTATTTTTTTTCTAACTTCTTCCAGCTCGGTAATATCCGCTTTATCATGCTGAGTAACGTGAGGGATTACAGACCAAGCATAAGAGAGATGATCAGCAGTTTTAGCGCGGATGTTATTCATTGGCTGAACATCAATTCCGCCATATTTGGAAAAATCAGGAAGTGATTCTTTTTTAATATTCACCATTGAACCCACAGCTCCTATCCCCAATTTTACCTGCTCATGCAGTTTTTTGGAATAAGCTTTAACGTCATCCATGGAAATACGGCCACCTGGCCCTGAACCGGAGACTTCATTTATATCGACACCAATCTCTCTGGCAATTCGTCTAACTGAGGGGGCGGCAGGAGCAGAACCCTTTTTTATAGGCGGCTGCTTATCAATTTCTCCCGGTTCAGCCTTTTCTTTTTCACCTTTAACAGGTTTGCTTTCATCCACGGCTAAGGTTTTTACATCTGTAACTGTTTCAGCGGCTACAGGGCTCTGAACAACGTCAGCCTTTTTTTCCGGTTTTACGGAGACAGATGATTCAGCTTTAACAATTACATCTCCAACTTTTACTTTTTCACCAACTTTTGCCATTACTTCTTTTACAACCCCTTCAATTGTAGAGGGCACCTCAATAGTAGCTTTGTCGGTCTCAATTTCCAATACCGCCTGATCCTTTTCCAAAATATCACCCGGTTTAACCAAAACTACGGCAACCAGAGCATCGGATATATTTTCACCCAGTTCAGGTAAAACCATTTCCACTAATCCACCTGACTGCAAAGGAGCAACAACTTCTTTTACGACTTCAGGCTGGGCTGAATCTACAGCGGTCGGCACTGATGATGCGGGACTAACTTCCGCGGGAGCATCCTCTTTAATACCGGAATCCGCTGAGTCAAACACGATAATAGCCTGCCCAACTTTTACATCTTCACCGTTTTTAGCCAATACTTTTTTAACGATTCCTTTAATAGTTGAAGGTACTTCAATAGTTGCCTTATCGGTTTCAATTTCAATCAGTACCTGATCAATTTCAACAGAATCGCCTTCCTTAACAAGTACACCAGCAACTTTAGCAGATTCAATGTTTTCGCCTAATTCAGGCAATTTAAATTCTTTATCCATTTGAAATCCTTATAATATACTTTTCAATAAAAACCATGCTTATGAATTCATCGGATTTTTTTTATCCGGATTTATTTCCAAATCAAGCATTGCTTTTTCCAAAACAGGCTGTTTAATTTTACCCTGCTTAAACAACTCGCCAAGAACAGCAAGAGTAATGTGCCTGTAATCTACCTCAAAGAAATCTCTTAATTCTTTGCGTGCTTCACTTCTTCCAAAGCCATCAGTACCGAGAGAAATTAATGGACGAGGCATCCATTTTGCAATAGAATCAGGTAATGTTTTAACATAATCAGAGGCAGCAACATAAACACCCTCTTCTTTTTGCAGCATTTCTGTAACGTAAGGTATTTTGGGTGTCTCCATTGGATGAAGCATATTCCATCTTTCAGCTTCGAGCGCATCTTTCCTCAGTTCTTTATAACTTGTAACCGACCAGACATCGGCAGATATTTTATATTCATCCTCCAGCAGCTCCTGAGCTTTTACGGCTTCGTTTAAGATTGTACCGCTTCCAAAAAGATGAGCTTTAACTTTTGTGTTTTTCTTTGAAGATGATTTAAGTTTATACATACCTTTTAATATTCCGTCTTTTGCACCTTCAGGCATAGGGGGCATTGGATAATTCTCATTCATTACAGTTAAGTAATAAAAGATATTTTCCTGATCTTCATACATCCTTTTAATACCATCCCTTATAATTACAGCAAGTTCAAACGCATAAGCAGGATCATAAGCAACAAGGTTGGGAACAGGATAAGCTAATAGATGGCTGTTTCCATCCTGATGCTGCAGCCCTTCACCCGCAAGAGTTGTTCTGCCTGCTGTACCGCCAATTAAAAATCCTTTGCATTGCATGTCTGCTGCTGCCCAAACCAGATCTCCAATTCTCTGCAGCCCAAACATTGAGTAATACACAAAGAAAGGAATCATATTCAATCCGTGTGTTGAATATGCAGACCCGGCAGCAATAAATGAAGACATGGACCCTGCTTCAGTAATTCCCTCTTCAAATATCTGCCCGTTTTTGGCTTCTTTATAATAAAGAAGACTTTGGGCATCTACAGGCTCGTAAAGCTGACCGACATGAGAATAAATACCGACAGATCTGAATAATGCTTCCATTCCGAAAGTACGTGCCTCATCAGGAACGATAGGAACAATAAGCTTACCGATTTCTTTATCTTTTAATAATTTTGCCAATATTTTTACAAAAGCCATTGTTGAAGAAACTCCTGCTCCTTCAGTACCTCTATAAAACTCCTCAAATATTTCTTCGGGAGGTGTTTTAATCGGTCTTTGATTTGCAGATCGTAATGGCAGGAACCCGCCAAGCTTCTTTCTCTGTTCAAGGATATATTTAATTTCCGGACTGTCATCAGATGGCCTGTAGAAAGGAGCTTTAGCCACATCATCATCAGAAATAGGTATTCCGAATCGTGTTCTGAATTCCTTAAGTTCATCCTCATTAAGCTTTTTCTGCTGATGCGAAATATTTTTACCTTCACCACTTTCACCAAGTCCATACCCTTTTATAGTTTTAGCAAGTATAACAGTGGGTTGTCCTTTATGCTCAACCGCCATTTTAAATGCGGCATAAACTTTTTCAGGATCGTGGCCGCCGCGTTTCATTTTATGGAGCTGGTCATCGGAAAGATTTTTGGCCATTTCAAGAAGGTCAGGATCAGCGCCAAAGAAATGTTCTCTAAAATACTTGCCTGTTTCAACAGAATATTTTTGATACTGTCCGTCAACAACTTCAGTCATTCTTTTAACCAATTTACCGTCAATATCTTCATCCAATAACGAATCCCAATCCTCGCCCCAAACAACTTTAATAACATTCCATCCGGCACCCCTAAAAGCGGCTTCAAGTTCCTGAATAATTTTGCCATTCCCTCTAACCGGGCCGTCAAGTCTTTGAAGATTGCAATTAATAACAAAGATAAGATTATCCAGTTTTTCCCTTGCAGCAAGAGTAATTGCTCCCAGTGCCTCCGGTTCATCAGTTTCACCATCCCCTAAGAAAGCCCATACTTTATTGTTGGATGGATTTTTGAATCCCCTGTCTTCAAGGTACCTATTAAAGCGTGCCTGGTAAATAGCTATTAATGGACCTAAGCCCATAGATACTGTTGGGAACTGCCAGAAATTTGGCATAAGCCACGGATGCGGATATGAAGAAAGTCCGCCATTTGGGTTTAACTCTCTTCTAAAATTTTCCAATTGCTGAGCCGAGATTCTGCCTTCCAGAAATGCTCTGCTGTAAATACCGGGAGAGGCGTGTCCCTGAAAAAATATTTGGTCGCCATCACTTTCCTCTGTCCTTGCTCTAAAGAAATGGTTGAACCCAATTTCCAGCAAAGTAGCAGCAGAAGCATAAGTTGAAATATGTCCGCCTATACCGCTTGAAGTTTTGTTAGCTTTAACCACCATTGCCATTGCA
>JAUZPC010000002.1 GCA_030706105.1 Bacteroidota bacterium
AAACACTAGGTTTATGGAATACTATTCTCTCTTTATAAGTATTTGTATTAAAACAACTTAATACAAATGAGACTAAAAACCTTTTATGGAATGGTGTTAACTCTTCAACTTTTCTAAAAATATTTCATTTTTTTAAAATATTTTTCCGTAATGGCTAAGTTTCTTACTATATAATGATTGGAAATTTTTGGTTATTAAAACCACAACAAATTTGCTCTAGATTCATAAGAAGTTTCTAAATATATCTAGGAGGATAGTGATGCAAGTAAATTTACGATGGTATTTTTACATGTTAGTTTTATGTTTTTCACTTTTTTATTACAATGACCAATTTGGACAAACGTTCGATTGGACAAAACAAACATTTGGAGTAGGTCAAAAAGTTACTCATGACTCACAAGGTAATGTTTATGTATTAGGCAACTATTATAATTCAAGTTCAAATAATACTTTTTTAACTAAATTTGATTTGAACGGCAATGTAATCTGGACAAATCAGATTGTCGATGCAGGAAATGTTTTAGGACAAGATATAACAGTCGATGCTTCAGGAAATGTTTATATTACAGGATATTTTTCATATACCGCAACCTTTAATACAATTAGCTTGACAACTGGCGGTGGAAGTAATTGTTTCATCGCTAAATATTCTTCTGATGGAGAATGTTTATGGGCAAAGCAGTCAGGAGGTTCTGGTGGTGCTGATGGAGAAGCAATTAAAATGGCCTCTGATGGAAATGTTGTTATAGCTGGTTTTGGATATAATACACAATTTGGTTCATTTACACAAAGCAGTTCTGGCAATGATGTTTTAGTAGTAAAATATGATCCTAATGGAAATATTATCTGGGCAAATCAAGCTGGTATGGGGCCATACACATATGGAACTGCTATAGACATAGACAATAGCGGGAATATTTATATAACTGGTCACAATAATGGCCTCTTGTATGTAGTCAAATTTGACAAAGACGGGAACAAAAAGTGGGATAAGCAGTCCAGTGGGTCTGGAGCTGATGTACATGCACAAGGAATTGCAGTTGATTCAAATGGGAATATATTAATTGCTGGATATTTTTCTGGTCACCCTATCTTTGGTTCATATACCTTAAGTAGCATGGGTAATGATGTTTTTATAACAAAACTCAATTCAGTAGGAGATGTAATCTGGGTAAAGACTTTTGATGGGAATAGTAATGATGATTATGGATGGGATCTTTCAATAGACTCTGAGGGAAGCTCATATGTAACAGGTACATTGAACTTTTCTACTTGGCCAAATAGCGATAATAAAAAGTTATTTATTTCAAAATTTGACAAAGATGGGAATAATACATGGAATAAATATTCTACTGGGAGCAGTTGGGATGAAGGAAGAGGGATTGATATTACATCTGTAGGATCAGGATTTGTATGCGGAAATATGCTCAACTCTGGTAAAATTTCAAAATTTAGTATTCCAAATATTTCTATAACTTCGCCTGTTGGAAATGAATCATGGCAAACCAATACTCAGCATAATATTACTTGGAATAGCAATGATGATGGAAATATCAAAATAGAAATTACGACAGATAATGGTGGAAGCTGGATTACACTGGCAAACAGCGTTGCAGCAAATTTAGGGAATTACAATTTTACAGTTCCCCCTTTTTCATCTACAAATAATTGCAAAATACGACTTACAAGCCTTTCATATAATAACAACAGTACAAGCCCTTCAAATTTTGCAATTACTTCTTCAAGTGTACCAAATTTGATGATTACTGCTCCTAATACTGCTTTGACATGGAATTCTGGGAGTACTCAAAATATAACTTGGTCATTAAGTGGAAGCATAATAAATGTTAAATTAGAATATACAACTGACAATGGTACAAGCTGGAGTACTATTGTAGGTTCAACATCCGCTGCTGCACAAAGTTACTCATGGACTGTACCTAGTTCACCATCATCATCCTGCAGGATAAGGATCTCTGACGTTGATAACGCTCCAACAAATGACGTAAGTGATCAGCTTTTTAGTATCGGCCAAATTACGGTTACTTCTCCAAATGGTGGAGAAACTTGGAAAGCTGGGACAACGAAAAATATTACATGGCAAAGTACAGCTGTGGCAAACGTTAATTTGTATTATAGCTCTGATGATGGGAGTAATTGGAATTCTATTACAACTAACCTTACCGCAAGTAATGGCACTTATTCGTGGACTGTCCCAAGTACTTCCTCGGCTACCTGTAGAATAAAAATTGCAGATGCATCAAATTCATCATTTCTCGATGAAAGCAATAATACATTTAGAATTTGGCAGCCAATAACTTCTACTTTTACTCCTTCAACTGGGCAAATATCACAAAGTTTCGGCTCCACAAACATTACATTGAGCGGGTTTATAGTAGTACAGGATGCAATTACGGTAACATATTTGGCTTATGAATCACCACAAAGTGGTACTCTACCTGTAGGTGTTGCATCAACAAGTCAGTATTACTGGACAATAAGTTCCCCATCAATCAGTATTATTAATGGTTATGTCAGTGTACCAGTTGCATCTTTATCTGGAGTAACAGATCCCACAAAATTAGTCTGGTTAAAACGTTCAAATTCTGGTGATGCATGGACAAATATAGGGGGTACTATTACAGATGGTAATTTAGTTAGTACTTCGGCTTTTAATTCTCTGTCAGAATTTGCAATTGGTATTACCAATGGGACTTTACCTATTGAAATAAGATCATTTAATGCATCTAGTAATAATAAAGGTATTTACTTGCAATGGAAAACTTCAACCGAAGTAAACAACTATGGCTTTGAAATTGAGAGAAAGAATAAAGATTGGGAAAAAATTGGATTTGTACAGGGACATGGAAATAGTAATTCATCGAAGGAGTATTCATTCATAGATGATAAACCGCTCACAGGCAAAATCCAGTACAGACTAAAGCAATTGGACAACGATGGTAAATTCAAATATTATGAGCCAATTACAGTAAATGTCGACGAACCAAAAGAATTCAAGCTAATGCAGAATAGTCCAAATCCTTTCAACCCGACTACTGCGATTAAATTTCAGCTTCCACTTAATTCATTTGTGACGGTAAAAATTTATGATATGATTGGCCGTGAGATTACAACACTTATAAATGAGGAAAAACCTGCTGGTTCACATATCATATTCTGGAACGGTAAAGACAGCAATGGACAGACTGTTTCTAGTGGAATATACCTATATAAACTTACAGCTGGTACTTATTCTGAAACTCGTAAGATGAACTTTTTGAAATAAGGAAAATTTCCCTATTTAGATCACAAGCCCTTGAAGTATATTAAGAACTTTGAGGGCTTTTTTGTTGAAATATTTTTAGGACATTTTTAGGACATCGTCCTTCTAAAAATGCTCAAAACAGCCTAAATTCTAAACATTTAGAAGACCTGCGCATCATCTCCCCTTTTCCGCTTAAAATAATTGAAGCATCAAGGGCACTTTTTGCATTTTAATACCTTCCCGCTCATCTCTCTTAGTAATTGAAGTTAGATAGAGGTGATATTGTTAACAAGGTCATACATTCTTCTATAATTATCAAAGGATTTCCTTTTATGAGTATTACCGGATAACGAATAAAAATGGTTCACAATTGAAAAGGAGTAGAATGTTTATGTAAGCAAAATGATCCAGCAGAAATTGCGGCAGATTTAGGTGGAGGGAAATGACAAAAGGTTTTCACTGCAAAATAGAAAACAGAAGTAACCTGAGCGCAGGCTTTGGCAAAGGGCGGTAAGAAAGAAGCTACAATAATTATTGTAAAAGCAACGAAGCGCGGGACACAAAAGATCATTACTTCATACAAAAGATACTTTGTGCCTCGCGCGAAGCGTAAACTTTAGATAAACTTAATAGCCATAATACCCTGCCCTTTGACAGAGGCGCGCGATCGTGGGCAGAAAGCTTTATGCAGCTTGGTGTGGGCGGTGGATTAATTGACATAATGTTTTGCCCGGCTGAAGAAAACAACAGAAAGTAAAACTACAGTAAGAGCCGGGCAAATAACCCTGTTGGCATCATTGAAGCCTTGCGTACATATAGAACAGGATTAGCAGTTCCGATAACAAGCGAACCGTTTGCGGGAATGGAGAGTGATATAATCGAATTGTTAACGAAACAAGGTCGGCGGTGCGCCGCCGGGCGAAAAGAGGGACCTGAAGACAACAATTATGATATTAGCCCCGCAAAATGGCGAGCGTCTGCGTGCAATAGATAAAAAAGATGAAACTCAGAGCAAGGCTGACCGCATAGGCAGCATTAAATGCAGCTAAAATATAATATCAGAATCAGGCTTTTTCTTCCCGGCTTTAGACGGGAGGAAAAAGGCAGCAAAAAGAATTAGATGGTAAAATGTAAGTTTAACCAGGCGGCTCTTTTTGTCCAGGCGAAGCCGAATGGAGAGCAGGGGCAAAAAGTGGCGCCAAAACCAGGCTAAGGCCAGAATTACTGTTATTATAATTTCTCATAATTAGCTCTTGCCTTCCCATAAGGGAGGGCAAGAGCAGCAAACAGCATTAACATAGGAAGTAAGGACGACAGACAAGGCCTTTTGCAAAGAATTTTCTGACTTCATGGAAGAAAATTCCGTGGCAAATGGCCGCCATTAGTTTGATAATATATGTAATTATTCTATATACCCATATAATCGCTATATCTCATTCATTACATTGCGACCAGGTTCAACTTTAAGCAATGGTTTGGCATTTATAGCTTTTAATAGCTTAGTATCTATGTAATTAACAGAAACCCCACAGCCGGTGTGAATGATTGAGATTTCAAGATCCTTTTCTTTATGAAAATAATTATAACACTTTAACTTATTCTTTTTTATTATCCAAGATTTGTACTTAGAAGAATATACATCATAAATTCTCCTTTGCATAATTTCAGCGTCCTCTCTAATATAAGGAAACATTGATTCACCGTCAGAGAACTCAGTTTCATTTCCTGCAGAAAAATAAAGTTCAATTTTATATAAGATATTGTCTTCTGAATAATAAAAGAATATTTCAGCTGATGCATCATAAAACTTGATAGTTTTTGGTTTAGGTAAATCAAATTTTTCATCAGTAGTATTGTAAGGTAGTGTTTTTATCCCTGGTATTCTTACATTTCCAGAATAAGGTTTATATTCAGTTGGTTTCAAAGGTAATTTATAATACAAATGGATTTTGGGGCCAAAAATTGAGTCTTGTGGTTCATTAACTTGAGTAAGTATCCTTTTCTTAATCAAGTATTCTTTGGCATTACGGATAGTTTCAAGATTAGATCCCAACTTAAAGATTAGAAAGACACCTCTTGTTGTATCTACGACTTTCTTGTTTTCTTTTGATTGACCAACAAGAGTATCAGGTTTATTCTGATTTTGGCTGTGATTTCTATTACGATTATTACAACCAAAGACAAACAATACACAATAAATGATAAGAATAATTAATGAGCGTTTGGAAATCATTATAATTACCGCTTAAAGAATAAATGATGCCTGAAATTATTAAATCCATATATCTTTTTCAATTTATTATATCTGAGGGCTACCTATTGCATAAAAGCAAGTGAGCAAGATATAAAGATCAAATAAATCAGATAGTAATATTTTATATCTGGCGCAAGTCGATATTGTATGAGAAACATTATTGATAAATCTTCCTACCCTTTTAGGTTTACCTGAGAATCGAAGGTTCTATGCATAAACAAATATATGAGTAGTCTTTTGATTTCTTACATTAAGTTATTTTGTTCAAGTTTTTATATTAAATAAGTTAAACATGCAATTTGTTTGTAAAGAATAACAAACTTCTTATTCACCATGATATGGCTTAATATAAAATGCTCCATCTCCAGTAGTGTCCATACCTATCAGTAAATATTTATCAGCCTTATTTTTATTTTCAAATATTTTGATCCGATCAATAAGATTATTACCAATCTTTTGGACTTCATCCCTTGAATCTTTTTGAAAAATCATCACTCTTAATTCAGAATTAGATAAAAGAAGTTTCTCAAAGTCATACTTAATATCCTTATCAAAACGGCTCCATTCCATTTCCAGGACAAGAGGAACTTCAATTAGCATGTTATCAGAATTTTCTTTATACCAAACCATGTCATAAAGCCATTCAGATTGATGGTCTCCACCACAATGATTTTTATTCACACAGACATCATAACCACAGGCATTACCCATTTGAGCTAATTTCGTGTTAATTATGTAGGTTCTTTCGGTAATACAAATCTTATTATATGGCAAAATATCTTCTTTAATGGATTTTAATGCTTCAATGACTTTTTCTTCGATTTTACAAACTTTAGAGGTACTAAGAAGTGTTATTTGATTTTCCATTTTCAGCCTTTTAGAATATTTGGGAAAATATTTTTTTGTAGCAAGTCAAAGTAGATTTAAACCTGTATAAAAGCAATTATTATTTATATCAATTATTCAATATTTAATTGCGAATTGACAATATTTTATTCAATAGAATTAGGAATATTTTAGGTTTTTATCATCTTGGTAATTACTTATAAGAGAATAATACTTTTTTACATTTCCGAAATTTTAATATTATGGTAACTCAAGAATGCAAAAAAAAAAAAAGAAATTGAAATAACTTCAATAAGAAAAGGTCATCTATTCCCTGCAGCGAATTTAGGAGGGTGGAATTAATTAAATACTGGGTGTGATTGAAAAGCAATAATAAACAGCAGGATCCTGAGCGTAGGCTTTGGCAAAGGCAGAAATAGAACTGACTGATATTAAAATGACATAAAGCGAAGCGCGTAACACAAAAGACCATTACTTTATATAAAAGATGTTCTGTGCCGCGCGCTGAGCGTAAACTTTAGGCAAACTTAATACCCATACTCCCCTGCCCTTTGACAAAGACGCGACCGAGGCCAGAAAGTTGATGAAGCTGGGGGTGGGTGGTGAGTTATTAATTCATAATTGGTTTTATCTACCCGAGCTACATCTTTAAGGCAAGGAATGACAATAGCTTGGATAAAGAAAACATTAGACATAATTATGTAATCATGTCTGAGATCTTAACCTTCAGAATAAAGGAGTTTGCGGTAATATTTAATTCATTAGCCACAAGAGTGAGTTTGGTTAATTTGCCCTTCATAATGGGAATTCAAAATATTCTACCTAATAGAACATTTTTATTAAAGTTAGAAATGGAATGTTATTCAGTAATATATTTACTTTATTAAAAAAGCATTTTATTCATCCAAATTCATGGAAGAATAAAAGAATAACAATTCAAAAAGAAAAAGATATTTATTACTAATGAAACAAAAATAACTTTGCTTTTATTTTGGGATTACTTATTTTGACATCACAATTTACGGTGGTAGTTCTCTAAGTATTGTTAATAGAAATATTTAAGGCAAATAGAGGATATTATGGAAACAGAAAGCAACTCAATTGCACCTTCTTTTTATTGCCAGTATTTAAACGGAAATTGTAATGAACAAGATGGGAATAAATATGAAAATGAAGCGTTTTTTATTTATCCTTCGGAACCAGCAATTTTAGCAAAAATTATTTATGAAACAGTAAAGCAATTACAACAGCATAGTGCAAAATTAAATTGGCTGTCATGGGAGAATCTTTCTATTGGCGGGCAAGTAATATTTTGTGAGATTTGTAAAGCAATCAAATCTTCAAAATTAATTGTTGCGAATATTACCAATATAAATTTTAATGTTCTTTTTGAACTTGGATTTGCAATAGGTCTAAGAAAACCTGTTTTGACTGTTAGAGACACAAGCTACTCTGAACATAATAAGAGCATTGATGAAATAGGAATTTTTGATACAATTGGTTATGAATCATTTTCAAATAGTAAAGAATTAGTAAGTAAAATTAATAGTAAAAAAGCTTATTCACCTGTTATTCCTATTTCCACTGATATAAAAAAACAGCAACCTATTTACTACATAAAATCACACATAGATACAGACGGAAGTTTAAAACTAAATTCATGTTTAAAAAAATCATATTTCCATTTTAGATCGTTTGATCCTAAAGAAACCACGCGACTTTCCCTTCATGAAGCTTATAAACAAGTGATGCAGTCTGCAAGTATTGTTGCCCATTTAATGGATTCGAATAGAAATGGATCTGTCGTAAATAATGCCAGAGCAGCTTTTATATGCGGTATGGCCTTAGCTGCCGGAAAACATGTGCTTATGCTACAAGAAGGGATTAACATGCAGCCTATAGATTATAGAGATATCATAGTGTCCTATAACGATCCCGAATTAATACCACATATCATAGAAAAAATTGTAAGAAAAACTGCTGATTCTGTTCAATCTATAGAAAGAGCACAAATTCCTTTACCCAAAGGACTTCTTGAAAGAATTGATTTAGGTGATGTAGCTGCCGAAAATGAGATTCAATCTTTGGGTAATTACTTTGTAAAAACACCTCAGTTCCAACAAACGCGCCAAGGACACGCAAGATTAGTTATTGGAAGAAAAGGCTCTGGTAAAACAGCATTATTTTATGGAGTTAGAAATCAATTAATACCTCAAAAAGATTATTTAATTATTGACCTTAAACCAGAAGGCCATCAGTTTATTCGTTTTAGAGAAAAGATATTACAAGATTTAGGCGAAGGATTAAAATTACATGCTCTGACTAGTTTCTGGTTTTATTTATTGCTTTTAGAAATCATCAATAAAATTCTTGAGCATGAGGTAAAAGATGCCTATTTAAACGAAAAAACTATTAAAAGATATGAAAGCTTAAAAAATTTATATGAGAAACATACGGATGGAGAAGGCGATTTTTCAGAACGATTAATGAATTTAATAAATAAAATTATTGAAAGATTTCCTCAAAAGTCTAGAAATGAAATTAAAAACTCTGAAATCACTAATATCATTTATTCAAATGATATAAACGAATTATTAAACACTACATTATCATATTCAGATAAAATTCAGGAGATATGGATCCTTTTTGATAACATTGACAAGAGCTTCCCTGCACATGGAATCGAAAATGAAGATATTTATATTATCCAAAGTTTACTAGAAGCAACAAGAAAAATCCAAAGATCTTTTAATAGTAAAAACATTCAATGCACAGCAACAATTTTCCTTAGAAGAGATGTATATGAAATATTAGTTGACCAAACACCAGACAGAGGGAAAGAACAATATGTAAATCTGGACTGGTCTGATATTGAATTAATAAAAGAATTATTACTTAGAAGGTTTAAATATCAAGCTCCAGAATTAGGTAATAACTTTAAGGATGTATGGGCCAATTTATTCGAATTACATGTATTCGGAGAGGACTCATTTTTATATATAATAAATAGGACCTTTTTACGCCCTCGTGACGTTTTAAATTTTGTTCGGAAATGTATTCAGGTTGCGGTGAGTAGAGATCATGAAAGAGTGGATGAACAAGACATTATTACAGCAGAACAACAATTCTCCGAAGATATGTTAAATGAACTTCGATATGAAATGCGAGATGTTCTTAATACAAAACTTGATCTTATTTTGAGTTTTATAGATTGTAAAAAATACATTTCAAAAGATGAAATTGAATTGATATTACTAGATAATGGGATAATGGAAAGTGATATTGATAAATTCATAAATCTATTTTTGTGGTTTTCATTTATTGGAATCAAAGATGCTGAAGAAGAAATTTATTCTTATAATTACCTATATAATGTGCCAAAATTAAATGCTATTATTAAAAATAAATACGATTCTAATATAGTTTATTGTGTGCACCCTACTTTTAGGATGTCATTAAACATTAAAGAATAAATAAAACAATAATATTATATAAGAGCTGACTAAATATATAAAAAGGGATATATATATAGGTAAGATAGATAATTAAAATGCTAGAAGTTATGTTATACTTGCATTTTATAATCCTTTACACATACATATTATCCTGTTTATATGATTAACTCATAATAACGAAAATATCTAGCCTTATTATATTTATATATATTTCACCAGATTTCAAATAAGTATTAATTAACAAAGGGAACTTCTTTGATGACCAGAATAAATATCTGGCTAAAAATAAAAATATTAAGATGATATCTTTAAAAAATCTGGAGATTAAAATAAATTTTTGTAGAAACACTATTCTAAAACGCCGAAGTATAGAAAGTTGTTAATTACCTTAATAAGAAAATAGAGGCATCATTGTTGTTTATAAAAAAGTTATCCTGTAAGTAAAAAAATGAATAATATACCTACTCATCAATGAAAGAGATAAATTATAAATGTAAAATATAAAAATTTGCAGTACAAAATTTAAATTCAAAATGTAAAGAACAGATTAGGCGGATAACAAACATAATGCTAAAAATAAGACAATGAAGAAAAGATATAACCAGGAATTACATATCGATTTCTTTCCCGTGTTTTTTACATACCTTGCCCACATGAATAAGTTCAGAGGAGGGGATTTCAATATCAGGATATTTGGGATTAAAGCATTTTAGAATGGTTAAATCCTTGTTAAGGATAATTTGACGGATAACATAACGGCCTTCAGGCAAAGCGGCAACAACTATATCACCTGAAATAACCTTTTCTGCAAGATCGATCAGCAAAATATCACCAGGAACAATACTTTTAGCACTCAGGCTATCGGTCATCTGGTCACCGGTAGCTTCAATAGCAAAGCACTTTTCCTTATTGGGATAACAAAAAAATGAGAAGCCTATAAGGTTGTTTTCAGACATATCCAGCTCTCCATTTATGAATGTGAATTTTTCCAATATTGGAAATTTGTCGACATAAATATATTTAAACTTCATATAGTCTGAAGGATAGGTTGAATTATGCTCAGACAAAGGAGCTGATTTATCCGAAACAGCATTACCGGGTATATAAGAAGCAGCACCGGCCGAAGAAACAGACTGAGGATGATCCAATACACTATTTATTTCATCGATAGCCTTCTTAATTCGGAAATATATGTCAGCTTTTACCCTTTTCTCCCCTCTTAAATGCCAATCAAGATTTTGTCTGACAATTCCTATTTTCTCGGCAATAAGAGAAATGGGAATACCGGAATCCTTAATGAGTTTTTTTAACTCACTTCTAGAAGGCAACTGAGGAATTACCATTGTTTCTTTCAATGGTATAGAGCCATTACTATCATTTTTGGGCTTGTTACTCATAGTTATACCCCCGTAATACATATAATTTGTATTACTTCTGTTTATGTGTTAATGGAAAACAGATTAATAAGATGATTCAAATACTTTGCAATTTACTCAGATATACTTGTCAAATACTTGCTAAATACTTTGAAAATTAATACATTATTCTAAAAGCAAATATTTAACAATATTTTAATAAAACTTAAAGTATTATATTAATAAAAGCAAGGGAAATGTATTAAATATGAAAAGAATACAAAAGAAACTAAAGGATCAGGGATTAACCCACCAAATAATAAGCATAGAAATGAGGGACAAATTAAAAATATCGGCAAAAAAGCGAGGTATGACTCTGCAATCTTTTACTGATACGTTATTAAAATATGGTTTGGAAAACAGCGACAAAGTATTAAAAAGCGTTTACATAAGCTAAAGGATACATTTTGATGTAAAGGGGGCAGAAATTTACATCAGGTTTTAATCTGACTTTATGCGGAGGGATTGTAGTTATGGCAAATGTTCAAAAAGAACATGGATTCACAGCTATTGCCAATGAAATAATTGAAAACATATTTCTCTTCCCATTTACAAGGCTGGATATTGCAATAATTTTTCTCATTTTAAGATTTACATACGGCTATCAAAGGAAGAACTCGGGGATATCATTAACACAATTTGAAAAATTCACAAATCAAAACAAATCAAACATTTCGCGAGCACTTCAAAAGTTAAAAAAAGCTAATGTAATAAAAATAATAGCACCGGCTAAAGGAATGAGTCCCAGGATAATTGCATTCAATAAAAACTATGAAGAATGGGACAGGTCAAAACTTAACATAGTTCGTGAAGAAATAATAATTGAAGCAGCAGCAGACAAGAGCACATTAATAATTTCGGAAAATGGCATCATAGTATCCACAGAGCAAGGGTTATCTGGCACACAACCCCCAGAGTTATCCACCATACAACCCCTGCAGTTATCCGCACAACAACCTAAAGAGTTGTCGAGGGAACAACATAAAGAGTTATCCAGGGAAGAACCAATAAATAAAGAAGAAAATAAAATGAAAGAAAATGATAATGATAATCATAATTTAATTTTTTATATGGTAAATAATAAAGCAATTGAAAAAGCAAACGACCCGAAGGCAGCAGCAGAAGAAGCAACAAAAAATGCACTAAAGGACCTTGACAGGCGGCTTGTTTCACTTTACATCTCCTGTTTTTCCTATCACCCAAACATATATGAACTCGAAGCCATAAAAAAAGAAATTATGGAAGATGATCGCCTAACAAAATTTGAAATACTAAAGATTGTTCAGGATAGTTTTCATAAAGTAGCTACATATGACACCAAAAAGAGAAATACAAATTATATAGCAGGAGTAATAAAAAATATGAAGCAGGAGTTATATGCAAAAAAGGAAAAAAGGAAAAAAGAGGAGGAAAAATCAGCTATGTTGAATATATCCCACAATGAGGAATATATCCCGGGGACTATATATGGAGCTTATTTAGAAAATATGGAGAAAGGTATAAAAGAGGAAAAAGAAAAATTGAAAGGCAAAAAGACTGATTGTACCTAATAAAAGATGAAGGGAAATAAGGAGATATGAAAAACATCTGAACTGGATAACGCAATATCAATGAAGGGATGATAAACATACAACTTAAATCTCTAAAAGGAGAAGTTATGGCGACAAGGGAATATAAACAATATGTTGTTGCAGAAGCACAGAGGAAAATTCAGTTCATAAAAGATAATATAAACTATCTTGTAAAGTCAGAAAATTCAGATAATATGGTAACCGAATTCTTTACAATTTACGATTATTATAAAAAGCACCACAGATTAAATAAAAGGAACTGCGAAAAAATAACAGTAATCTATATAGTGACCATGAAAGTCTATGAAAATAATAACATGAGAGAGGATATGAATATAAACGGATATAAGAATATGAGGGGAAGAAACAGGCACTCCGCCTAAAGATGCCAGTTTCATATACCCCATCATATTCTTTCAAATGTTTTATAAATAATCATACTTAGCATATTCCAGATCTAGATGTATTATGAAGATGATTTTACGCCTGTGAGATGGGAATCTGTATAGCAGAAGATATTATGGTATGTTTCACGTTTAACCTCATTTTTAGTTGAAAAAAAAAAGAAATTACATTTTTATTAAAAATCAGGTTTTATGGAGAACAAAATATAATGATTTAAGATAACATGCAATCAAATTTCAAAATTTTTCAAAATTTTACAATACATTTACCGGCCTTTCAAGATTTTTCCTATGCGTAATACTCATATTTCCTTTGAAATATTTTAAAATATACTTTGAATTATTTGCTTTTTACTCTTTTCGAACATATATTGTTTTCCATGAAGGCAGCCGAGGCACTAAGAGGGACGCTTAATTTAGCCCGAAGATTATTCAAGCAAAAAGCGAATTACCGGGATTATAACTTTCAGTACGGGGGAAGTTCGGCTGGAGACAATTATATACCGGCACTAAGCAGCTATTCAGGTTACGGCTCTCTGTATAATCAAGTAAAAAGCTGGGTATTCAATGCAGTTTCATTAAGAAGCGAAGACGTAGCAAAAACAAAATTCAGGCTTTATACAACAAGAATCGTAAAAGGAATAGAAACGATAGAAGAAATATACAGACATCCCGTAATTGACATAATAACATCTCCAAACAGCTATCTGAGCTGGTATGACCTGCTATATATAACGATTCAGAATATGGATATACAGGGAAACTTCTACTGGCTTAAAGAAAGGGACAGAATGAAAGTGCTGCGTTCGATCAGGCCGGTATTCCCTAAAAATATCACAATCATCCCTGATCAGGAAAATTACATTAAGTGTTATAAATACAGAGACAATACGCGTAGTTTCAATATTGCCCAGGAAGATATAATTCATTTCAAGCATCAGAAAGCAGGTGACCTTTATTATGGGCAGTCAATATTAATTGCCATTGCAGATGTCATCAATATTAACAATGCCGAACTTCAATACCAGCTGGAAAGTTTCAACCAGCCAATTCCGCCAGTAAGCTTAGAGACAGAAAAGGATCTGGGTTTACAAATAGCACGTGAATTACAGGAAGAATTCAGGGAAAAGTATGGAGGGATAAAAAAAATATCACGGGTGCCCGTGCTTGATAACGGCCTTAAACTGAATATCCATAAGAGAGCAGCACATGAGCTGGATTTCTCTCAAAGCAGAAAAGCACTGCGGGATGAAATACTATCCGCATTCCGGGTTCCGGCAAACAAACTTGGAATTGTAACAGACGTAAACAAAGCGAATGCTGATGCAGCAGATTATTCATATATGGCAAATGCAATAGATCCATTATGCCGCTATATATCGATAAAACTGACGCAGGACTTCAGGCAAGAATTCAAAAGTCCGGACCTCCTTATTCAAAATGATGATGTTGTTCCGCAGGACGTGGAAAAAAAGCTCAAATACTATGAATCAGGATTAAAATACAAATGGCTAACAGTCGATGAAGTCCGAAGAATGGAAAACTATGATCCATTGGAATAAAGAAGAAGAAAAAAACAAAATCCAATTTTCATAAAAAAAGGGCAAATGACATGGATCCAAACATTCTCTTAAAAGAAAACTTCAACATGAAGATTCAGACAGTTGACAGGCAGGGCAAGACACTTACCTGTGTAATTGTATCAGGAAAAACAAATCGGGGAAAGCGCAAGATCGACATTCAGGGATGCAGATATGACGATTACATGAGATCACCTGTAGTACTGGCATTCCACGATGATGAAAGAATAATTGCGCGCTGCGTGTGGTTGAAATTTCAGGATGAAGGAATAATAGCAAAGTTTGAATTCAGGGATAGTCCGCTTGCAAACGACATATTTACGTTATACAAGGAAGGATTCCTTACAAGCTGGTCAATTGGTTTTTTGCCGCACACATGGAATTATGAAGAGGAAGAAGGAGTTGAAATAATTCATATTACCCAATGGACACTTCTTGAAGTTTCTGCAGTTTCGATACCAATGGACAGTAATGCTATAACGATAGCTATAGGACAGGGGATTGTCCATGACGAATACCTTATTCAGTCTGTAAAGCCTGGCAAAACAAATAAAGGCGTGGAGGACATAATTGAAACAGTGGATGACGCCCTTGCAGCTATGGCAAGTCTAGAAGAAGCTGTAAAGGCCACGCAAAGTCAGTATGTTGAATCCTTGAATACACTGAGGGACCTGTTTGATAAAATGACAGGACGGTTTGAAGATCTGCAGCAGGACATACAGACGATAAGCCAGAAAGTAAGCCAGGAAGATAATTCGATCAATATTATTGATTTTACAGATTTCACAAAAGACGTAAAGCAGCAGGTAAAACTGCATATCGATCAGAACATAAGGGGCAGAATTTAATAATAACCTAAATAAGATAAGGCCGGGATTATGTTATAGTCTGATATCAGCACGGAGATATTAGTCCTGAGGGCCAGACAGGATAGAAATATTAGTGCGGGGAAATAAAGTCAAGAACATAACAAATCCCGGCCACGAGCGAAATTATTAAAAAAGATACCCGCCTTTTTCAAAGGCGGCATTATAAAAAAGACACTGGTTTATTCTTACAAAATAAAAGGGCAGGTATTATGGAAGTAATTCAGCTATCAAAAGAGCAGTTTGTTGAACTGCAGAAAACAATGATTGACACAGTTGTAAAAGAGCTTGGTCTGGACCGTGTGGATGCGAAGTACAAGATCAATCCCCAAGGCGATGAAGCAAATCAACTGCAGCAGACAAAAAAACAGAGGTTTGTTGACTTATTGCGACTTATTCACTCAAAGCAGTATGAGAAAATCATGTCACAGTCACTGTCAGAAGGAGTAAACGCAGACGGCGGATATCTGGTACCTGAAGAAGTAAGAAAAGACATTCTTCACTTTGTAAATGAATACGGAGTACTCAGACGCCTTTGCACTTACTTTGATCTGACAAACATTAAAACCGACACATTAAATATTCCACGTATGCTGACAGATGTTGCGGTTGCATGGATAAATGAGAAGGCTGCGATAACAGAAAGCAACATGGCGCTTGATAACGTGCAGATACAGTTAAAGAAACTGGCAGCAATATCAACAGTAACAGAAGAATTACTGGAAGATTCCCTTATTGTTCTTTATGACTTTCTAATGGAGCGTTTTGGAGAAAAAATAGCGTATGCAGAAGATGAGCAAGGATTTTCTGGCACAGGAGCCCCCTTTACGGGCGTTCTGAATACAGCGGGAACCAATGTGATAACACTTGCGGGCCCAGATATAACATCATTAAGTTATGACGATCTGGTAGACATGCAGGCAATTACTGCGGCAAAGCTTAAAGGAGCGCGATGGTTCGGAAGTCCGCAGGTATTTGCTGAATGCCGTAAGATAAAGGATATGAACGGAAACCCAATACTGCAGGTTGCAAATGCAAGCCCGATAACAACAATGATGGGATATCCTATAGAAATTGTCGACGCGATGCCGGCAAAGGCATCAATAACAGCAGGTAAACCATTCCTGGTGTTTGGAAACGCACGCCACATTGGAATGATAGGCAAAGGAGAAATAGCTTTTAAGATATCAGATACGGCCGTTGTTGGGGATTCTTCCATGTTTGAGCTGGCCGAACAGGCTCTGCGAGTAATGGAAAGAGTAGGAACAGCAACACTGCTGCCTGCAGGTTTTTCAGTTGCAAAAACAGCCGCAGAATAAACCTATAAAAAACAGGTATGATCCAGAATAATCAGCTTATTACGCTTGAAGAATTAAAGAGATATCTTAACTGGGCCAGTAATGACACAGTTAACGATGATTTTCTTAATGATATGATTAATGCGGTAAGCAACTTACTTGAGCAGTACTGCAATACAAAGCTCAAGAAATGCGATGTCGAAGAATTAGTCTCAGGAGCAGGGGCAAAAAAGATATACTTGTCAAACCGCCCAATTGAAACATTAAAGTCACTTAAGCATTTCGATGGCAGCGAGTTCGTTGATTATATGACAAGCCAAGATATTGCAAAATATATAGTCTTGTTGGATCATGCCGTTTACCATCGCGCAGATGTTTTTGAGGAAGGTGTATTTAATTACAAAATTGAATACACATGCGGTTACGATCCCATCCCCCCGGATCTTAAGCTCGCAGCTCAGGAACTCTGCGCGGTGCTTTTTAGAAATTCATTTAAATCGGAAGGAAGAGTAGGTTTGATATCAAACCAGCAAGGGAATTTTAAAATGTTCTATCTTGAACAGCTTCCTATGCATACTCAAATAATAAATAAATACAGGCTTGTAAATATTTAATTTATTAAAGGTAAATAATGCAGCCTATCAGGAATTTTTGTATTGTCGAAGTCGCCCAAGGATATGCAAGCATAGATGCCGAAATAAGTCTGGTTGCAAACGAAGGACTGAAACTGCCTGATCCCGCAATTGAAGGGAAATACAATTTAGTATGGTTCAATTTCACGGATTATAAAAATCCCTCCGATGACCCTTACAAGGAAATAATAAAAATAACAGCGAAAAATGCAGACAAGCTTACAATTCAAAGAGGCCAGGAAGGCATAGCAGCTACAGACAAGAAGATTACAGGGAAAACATATAAACTTCTGCTTACGCTTACAAAAGAAAATTTTGATGAAATTATTCCCGGCTATCATGGTCAGATTCAGGATAAGAATGATGGAAACATAACACCTGTAAATATAGGAATAAGCGCTGTCGATTTCCAATTCAACAGGACTAAAGCTGACCAGACGGCGCAAGGAGATAATAGTTTTATTGCAGGAGGGAGCGGCAACAGAGCAACAGGAGCATGTTCATTTGCTGCGAACATAGGAAATACGTCTTCCAGTCAAGGCTCCTCATCTTTCGGCATAGGTAATATAGCATCAGGAGAATCATCATTTGTAATTGGGCAAAATAACATTGCAGAAGAGCAGTTTACCTTTGCTTTAGGATATGGAGCAAAAGCCAGGCTATTGGGACAGGTAGCGCGGGCGGCCTATTATAACGCAGCAGCCGGAGATCAGCAAAGCTCAAATATACTGCTTAAAGGAACCACAAACGGTGAAGAAATTCATGAGTTGCATTTGAACCTGATAGGAGGGACAAACGGAAGAATAATACTTGAAAATAACACTTCATATTTATTTAAAGGACTTCTAATTGGGCGTGGCGGGAATATGCTGTCCGTTGGATATGAAATAAAAGGACTTATTGCGCGGGGCGAAAATGCGGCTTCTACACAAATAATCGGCAATACAACAGTTGAAAGGATATCAGACATGTCATTAGGATGTGACTGCCAGATTGAAGCTGATACTGCTAACGGATCACTGAAGATATCAGTAACAGGCGAAAAAGACATTGCAATGAAATGGCTCTGCTCACTTGAATGGGTGGAAATAAAAGGATAAAGAATGTTTGGGATAAATCAAATAGGGACTGAAATGCATGGGAATTTCTCGCACCAGGGAAATGTCCTTATTGATTTTAACTACCGCTACAAAATCTATGAAGCCCTTAAACTTAACCTAAAAAGCATAACCAAGGAAAACAATTTCAAAATAAATATTGATGATATAAAAATTGGAGATGACCTTACAGATTTGAAATCAGGAATGATAGTTATAACGCAGTTCAGAGACATTGCAGTTATTGAGTATGACGGGACATCTGTAAACAGGAATAGTTTTTTAATAAGGAGTCAGACAAAGCTTAGGAATTTATATATCACATTTAAACTATATGTAAAGCAGGAAAACATATCCGACGCTTCAGACGGCATAATAGAAGAAAAAGAAAATTACGTAGATGAAATAATAAAGGGAATTTACGGATACAATCCAAAAGCGCAGCAGTTAAAGCAGCTTTTATTCACAGGCATACAAAATGATTTTGGGCTTATTGCTTATGAGCTAAGCGAGACTAAACCATATAACTTAAAACAGGATCTTATTATAAAATTCGAAGGGCTTTTTCAATATAAGTTAAAATATTTTTAACAGGTAACTAACATGAGAAATAATTCTTTAATAATTATTAACCTCCTTTACATATGCCTTTCAATTATGACTTACGGGCAGACAAGAGGTGTATTCACAAGCAATACAACATCAAACACCACATGGGATAGCGTATCATTCGGAATGCTGTCACGCCAGGTGACAGTAGCACTGGACAGTGAAGCAGCAAATGATACACTCTGGGTTTCGTTCTCAGCAAAAAAGCCGACGGCATCCAATTCAATTATGATACTGAGCAGGTTCCAAGGCGAATCTATAACGATTCCGGTACAGGCTAAATTCATAAAATCAAGGGGAAGCGCTTTAGTAAAAAGAAGGATAGTGGTCTGGTAAAATAAATCTTTTAATCAATATGAGGGCTTAAATAAATGAAAAAGCTTTTTATAGGTCTAAGTGTTTTAATATTTGCTTTTAATGTCTATGGGCAGATGATATTCCCGTCAGATAAAAACAGCGAATATACAACAAAAACTGTTCTTGCGGTGTCAGTAAAACAGGACACTGCAGAGACAAAATATCTGGATATTCCCCAGAAGGTAAAGGATGTGATCGTATATGCGAATGTCGATTCAGCCTCAACTGGAGATTCGCTGAAAATTGAGATATACCAGTCTGCAGATGCAAGCAGGTGGAAGCTTACAAACACAATGGGAACAATTACAGCAGCAGGGACAAACAGGCTACTGCTTGAAGATGTGGGCAAATATCTAAAATTCAAATATTATGTTCAAGGCACGTCAAGCGCATTTAAATTTTCAATCAAAACAGTTCCAAAATAAAAGTATTTACTCAGTTATACCTTAGAAAACGGCAGGCGGATCGTTGTGAAATGAGCATGCCTGCCTTCTTAAAAAAAGATAATCAGGGAATAAAATGAAAAAGATAATATTACTAGTAATACTAATGACGGGAACAGATATTTTCAGCCAATACCATCATCCTTTAACAGACAAACGAGAATTAAACAGAAAGCAGACTGTTTTTACAGTTGATCCTAATACCAGCTTCAAAAAAATCCCAATTTTATATTACCATCAGCCTCCTCCAAATTTTGAAGGACAACTAAGATTTCTTGAATCTTTCCGTTTCACATTAATCACAATGGATAATTTGTATGATTATTTGAATAGCAGATACACGTTGCCCCAGAAACCAGTCATACTTCAGTTTGATGATGGAGACGCCAATATATACAACAATATTTATCCCATACTAAAGGCCCATCACGTAAAAATTACGCTAAATATATGCACATATTTTATTGAAAACCGGACTCCCCCGCCAGGAGATCCAACGTGGACCTATAATCCCCTGACATGGGCACAAATACAAGAAATGATCGACTCTAACTGTGTCGACGTTCAGAGCCATACACACAACCATTACAACCTTGCCATGCTAACAGCATCGCAGATAGACAGCGAACTTGTAATATCCAAAAGGCTGCTTGAACAGCGGCTAAGAGGAGTTAGCATAAGACACATAGTATATCCCTTCTCAGGATATAACCAGCTAGTGATGGACAGGGTTAAAGCTATGGGATACAGAACCGGAAGGGCCGGTGGAAATCAAGAGGATGGCATTTCAAACCGGCAGCAAACAGGCATGTATACAACTATAGCAGAAGATCCATATGCATTGAAGGTACTTTGGACAGTATACGACCTTTTTAATGATCAGTCACTTGGACGGATATGCCCGAATGATAATCTTCTGCCCGAAGTAGAATGGGCGAAAAACAGTGACGAATCAATTATGGGCTGGGAAACTACACTGAATGGGAACGGAACTGTCACTTTCCCAAATGAAGGCTATGATGGCGGGAAATGCGTTAAGATAACAAGGACAGACAATACAAATCAGACTTATTACATTTCAAGAAAGATACCCCTGGAATTTAATGGAAACTATGTTTTAGGGCTGAGGATAAAGACGGATTCACTTGTTACATCAGCAAGATTCCAATGCATATTTTGGAAGCCAGATCTCACCACAGTGGCCGCAACTACTACATATAAAGAAGTAAATACAAAACAGGATTGGACAGATTACAGCTTTCAGTTTAATAACAATGGATATTATGCAGTGGATGTAAGGGTATATCTGAATAATTCAATTGGAACAGCATGGTTTGATGACATAACCTTTAAGAAAAAGCTAAGTTATTAAGAAATATGAGAGATATAATAATTGGGGGAATAGTTTCAAGTGTAGTGGCAGCCCTGATAATATCAGGCATGAAGGCTATATCACGAGCTATAAAACGCATGTTCCGGGAACTGGAGGAGGAAATATCTCAATTAAAGCTAAAAATTGACTATATGGAAATAAAGCACGAGGCTCTAGTCCTGGCGCTTCATAACTATTTTCACAATGGGTTCTATTGCAGCTATAAAAAAGAGGTGGAACGGCTCTCCAACGACTATAAATTTATAAATAAAGACAAAGGCAAGAATCTAGATAATGGGAATCAGGAATGAAAGACATAATTTTTCAAAACGGCAACAGGAAACTAGTGGCATTTTTTACAAGCATTATTATTTATCTGGTCCTAATGCTTGTAGTTATAATATTTCTTAAACCTCAAAACCTATCCCTTGAAACCTTTGCCATATCTCTGGCCACAGGAATAATGGTAATATCATACGGATTCTATGCATCTAATGCATATGTGCACTCAAAGGGAAATGATAAAGAAATAAGTTAACTGCAGGATCGGAGTATAAAAAGGAAAATGAGAATGGAAGAAATAATAACAGAGTACGGCATAAAGAATTTCAGCATAAAGGAAATCACGCAGGGACAGGATGACATTCCCGTGGAATTCCACAGCAACATCATTCCGACAATCTGCTTATTGCAGCAGATAAGGAATATAATCATGACTCCGGTATTTATACATTCGACCTACAGGAATAAAGAGTATAATACCAAAGTCGCAGGAGCCAAGAACAGTCTGCATCTTGTATTTAATGCTATTGATTTTACTCCGTTTGAATATGATTATTTTACCCTTAGGAGACTGTTTGAGCAGCTGTGCAATGGAAGGTTCAACTATGAAGTGAACTGGAAAGGCAAGCAGGTGAAGGTAACGCCAGAGAATATTGGTGTCGGATTATATAAGACATTCATTCACATAGATACGCGCGGGTTGCTCGGCAGGCCGGCACCTTCGAGGTGGCACGGATGAAAACAGGACAAATAATTCTAGTTTTTATTCTTATTGGAATAACTGCAATTGCAACTCACAATTTCTGGCCGGGAAAAGAAAGAATAACTAAGGAAGCTATTACTGATACTATATATATTCCGCACACAGTACATGATTCTGTTCCGGGGGAAATCAGATTAATCCATATAAAAGAACCTGTAAACATAGACAGCATGTGGGAGGAAGCCAAAAAGTATGCATATAATGAGCTTAAGCGTCAGTTTCCGGATGACACGATAGCCAATATGCAATTGTCAAATTACAGATTTCAGTCAGCAATGGACACGACTTATCAGGATAGCCTGCTGCAGATAAAAATCATGTTTAACTCCCCTATTCCGCTGCATCCGACTTCATATTTTACATATGATATTCTTTACAAAGATAAATATATTAAAAGGTTTGGGACACAGCCTGAAACTTCTTTCTGGACTAAATTTAATTATTCTATTAATTGTGGTTTTGGGTATGGAATAATAAATAAAGGTTTTGATTTCTTTATTGGTATTGGAGGAAGTTTTAATTTGTAATTAAAATATATTTTGCTATAGGACATATTACAAATATATGTCACTTTTGATATATATTATCTCTATGATATTTTAGGAAATCCAGCATTTCGGGAAAAACTTTAATTTTATAACTTTTGCGTATATCCAAAATTTTCAAAGTATACTGATCCAACTTGTGTGAAATTAATATTTTCCCATCTTCTTGAAAACTAATCAGACCTTTATCAAAAAGAGCATCCAAGTTTGGAATCAGCAATAACCCATTAAATATATTAAGGCGTTCTTCATTGTTGCTATCCCTCCATGGCTTAATATGCGAAGCTTTTAAGATAGAAATTTCCTTGCAGCCGGTAATAGAACAACCCTTCCAGAGATTAATTAATGAATTTCTGAAATGACCTTGACCGATTCTAGTTGATATTAGATTCTTTTTTTCTGTGACAGAAATTGTATTATTATTTATTATTTCATTAATATCATCAATCAGATTACTATTAGAATCAGCATTGGCATATAAAATATATTTCCTTGGTTTTCCAAATGTACCTTTTTGATTCGGAATTATCCCCAAAGAATAACAATATCCTTTATATATTGATTCCAATGAAGGATTTTCAGTAAATTTATCTTCCAGAATACCTTCTATAATTGGATTTGTTACTCTTCCATCTTTAATTGTACTCGCTTCATGGGTAGACTTTGTATTATTTAAATAACCAATAAATCTACTTGGAGCAAATACAGTAGATCTATTTATCTGACATACTACAAAACAGTTCCCTTTTTTGATCAAACTTAAATAAAAACTTCTTTCAGATTCATCTTTTGAATATTTATTACTTTCAAGAGCAATAAAATTTTTTAAAATATCCTTCCAATCATTAACTGTATAATATTTCTCAATTACTGACATATTATTACCATATAAAAATTACAAAATTGAAGAGATCTTCTAACTTCATTTACATAAAAAAAATGCTTATAAAAATTCTAAATTATCAAGCAATAAAATCACTTGCCACAAATAAACTAATAAGTCAAGTTAAAATATTTATTTCTCTTTGAATTTAACAAACTATGTCTTATTTTTAGCGCTTAACGATATGTGAGGCAATATTTTCGTTTTAGATAGCCCAAATTTAACATATTGACTTTCCTAAATATAAAAAAATCACAAACAATCAGGGAAATAATGGACGAGGATTTTTTAGTAGATGAATTTCAAAGGGCAGTTGAAATTGGACGGAGGGAAAACCAAATTACAGTTGAAGAGGTTAGAGAATTAATTAGTTTAATTACGAAAATTTTTCGAGAACTACTAATTGCAAATAATTTTAGTGCGAGAAATATATTGCGTTTAACAACAAAATTTCGAGATGCTGGTAGACGATCGGCCCCTTGGCGCCCTACTTCTGAACGAGTTCCAGGACGGCCACAAGATGGAGCTGATGGTAATCGTATCCTTAGATGGTTGTTACCAACGGATCATAAATTTTATGCAACGGAAATTAATGCTACTTTAGTTGAAATTAAGTATTATCTCCAATGTCTTTCAATGCAAAATGCACCTTTTATACCAAATGCAGAATTTAGAAATGCCTTTATATGGTTACTAGGACATCAAGTTGAACCCGGCAGATACTTGGACCCAATTCAACTTTTACCCATTGATCTAAATGGTGTAATCAACGATGCAAGGTCAATCCAATCAGGGCACTATAATCCCTTGGATAGAGGAGGAAGACATATACCAAGTAATACATTTTTAATGCTTGCTCGAAGTAATCAGCTTCAAGGTAATTTAACCGTTGAAGAACTTTTAGATGTTATTCGTGGTATCATTAACCGGCATAGTCAAATTAATCTCCATTAGAATAGAAATACGATTCAATAATTGAAATAGATTCATTCATTTGAATGATGGCCTGCTGTCTGTGTTCTTCAACGGATTTCATTGCTTTACTTAGACGTTTTATTATCGATTTATCATTTGGAATTGGGATTTCTATTTCGCCTAAAAATTCTGGAGTTATTTCATCGATTACCGAACCAAAAACCCCTTGAGAAATAATATTTTGGGCATATCTTGTTTTTAAAAAGAGCTGGATATATTCACCTGGAAGAATCTTATCATTTGGAATAATCCGTATTACATGCTCAGAAATAGCGAAACCATCCCAAGCTACAGGTACAGAAGATATTATCCCCGTTGATCCACTTCTTGTTACTAAAATCCATCCCTTTTTAACTTTTAATTCTTCAAGTTTTGGATCATTTGTACTCAGCATTTTGTAATTTGTAATGAATAATTGAGAAATATTTGTACCGCCTAAGAAGGGAACAGCATCAAGCTCCTTATTTACATAGTTTCTTTTGAAACGACCAGGATAAAATATTTTCTCGACAACATCACGAATTTTTTCTTTCTTCCAATTATCATTAATAATTACATTGTTGGATTCCTTAATAGGTTTATAGTAAAGAGCATTTAGTCTTATTAGAGGATCTTTAAGGATATTCTCAATCGTTGTGGTAAAACAAATATCATTATTACTTATTGTATTTTCTCTTGAATACTCATTAAAATAATTAAGTAATTGTGGAAAATCTGTTAAGATTTCGCTATTTAATTTCCCATTCTTATCTTTTTTAAAAACAGGCCTTCCACGCCTATCATGTCCAATCCATTTGGGAATTCCCATAAATATCTTTTCATTCTTTAGGTTATTTAAATTATTTAAGGGTTTTATTCTTTTCTGCGCTATCAATAAAACAGTTTTTGTACCTGTATGTGGTTGAAATGTCTCACTGGGTAAATCAACAATAGCAATAATCCGTGCATTTTTTATAAGCCAATCTCTGATATATTTTGTTTGAGGACCAGAAACAATTTGATATGGTAAAACAATGGCCAATCTACCTACACCTGGCTTTAATATTTTAAGGTTTTGTTCAAGAAAAAGTATATCTAATGAACGAGTAGTTACAGTTACGGATTTATTGGCCTCTTTTAAATTAGTATTGGACATTTTCCCCAATTCAAATAAATTTAAAAGATTCCTATCTTTTATAGATATTTTCACCCCAAAGGGAGGATTGGAAGCTGCACATTTATGAGTATTATATTTTATATTTGAATCCAAACCTAAAGGATCAAGGCGTAATGAATCTCCATATTCAACAACTTTATTTATTTTTGTACCAAGTAAAGCAGCGATTGTTCCATTAGCAATATCCGCAATTTCTGAATCGATTTCTCTCCCCTTAATTGACAATTCTGTTATTTTTTCGAGTTTTTCTTCAATTTCATTTTCCTTATGTTTTTTCCCCAATTCAACTTTTATTTTTCTGATCCCAGCTAAGAGAAAACCTCCTGTTCCTGAACATAGGTCAACTAAATCATCACCCTTAAAAGGATTAAAATCCAACATATTTATTGCAAGTTCTGTAACTCTTTGATCTGTAAAAAATTGACCACCAAGACTTTTAACCCACTGGGATCGAATAGATTCAATTGTGTCTCCTAATATATCTTTAGAAGAATCCGAAATTATTATTTCATTAAAAGCCCCACATACATAAGCTATACTATTATTGTCCAAAGAAATATTAGTTGATTCCTCATAAATATGCCAATCTTTGCATAATTGTTGAAACTTCTTTTGTATATTTGAAGCAATATTTAAGCAAAATATTTCATTCCCATTTTTTATTTGCATGATTTCATAATTACTGAAATAAAATGCCGGTATTTTATTTTCTTTCTTTTCAAGAAATATTGCTACATGAAGAATCTTCAATACTTCCGTACCAATTGCGGCTGTATTTCTAATATTGGAATTTGCGTATAAATGATCATGCAGGCTTTCAATTCTTTGTTGGATACTAATATTCATTTTTTCTCTTTTTTATAAAGTAAAGCAAAATATGCATACATGCAAATATTGCATTTATTTAACTTAAACCCTAGAAAAATATGCAAAAATATTTTAGTATTTATCCAATTTTCAAATTTAGAAGCACGCGCTAATGCTTAATAGCCCTAATAACTACTAGATTCTGTAATTAATGGAGCCTAATTATCAATATTTTCTTTTATACTAGTTTAATAACGTAGGTCACATTACTCAAGCAAAGGACAAAGTGAAAGACAGTGCTTTTTATACAACTACCATAGTATTAAATGTTTTGAATAATAACTTCAAGATAGTTCAGTCACACAAAGCTAATGAAAATTACAGCACTTATTTTATTACACTTTATTCAACTAACCTGGTTAAAGCAGAACAGGCAAGTACAGCAGACGGAATGAATAGAGAGAAACCCGGTATTTACATTGAGGTGTGGCATCGAAATGGCGTCTAAAACAGAGAAGTCGGCCAACAATTTTTAGCAAATCAAACCGCCAATGTGCGCAACCATGAGGATAATGGTCGAAAACTACTGCAAGCAAGACGAGCGAAGCATACGCATTGGATTTATAACCGGAGGAGATTTATAAGCGGCATGACACTGCTGGTAACAAATAGGAAATGTAGTACCTAAGCTTGGGTTAAAAGGTAAAGGGCACAAGAAATATGAGTCAAGTCTGCAGGACTCAGCAGGGAGCGCGAGAAACAATCCCCATTGAGTTATATTTATATTCTTTATACGAGCGTGAGCAGCTGTATAAGAAAAGACAGAGTTGACATATTTCCCAACCCTTTGCATTTTAGTCAAGCGACCATAATCACAAAGCATTATGCATTTAGGGTGGGACGGCGGGTTACTATTTCGCGAGTAGCTTTAGCCTGCCTGAGCGTTCTCTAGGCGAAGGATGGCAAAAGCATCAAACAGCATTTAATAACTTTAAGCGGAAGACACTGCAAGCTCTTTTGCGCAGGAGAGCAGGGACGAGCACCAAGCAAATGAGCGCCAATCTTATGGACCGCTGTAATATTCCCTTTACCCTTACTTTTTATCTGTGTTTACTAAGTGTAAAGGACTACCCCACGCCTCATGAAAAGCAGTATTAACCTCCCTATAGTCCAGACCAGCATATTTCCAAAATGATCTTTCATCTTTATGGCCTGTAATCTTCATTATTAGTGCGGAAGGCATTCCCTTGGCTAGCGACAGCGAAATAAAGGTTCTGCGCGCTGTATGAGTAGTAATAAGCTCATATTTGGGATACTGGAAAGATTCAGCTATGGCTCCCCTGTACCGGGTAATTGTGATAAGGTTGTTAATGCCGGCTGTCTTGCAGACTTCTTTAATATATTCATTGTACTTCGGATTGCTTATAATAGGCAATGGCCTTATATAATCCTTATATTTATCAAGTATCATGAGTGCATCTGGACTAAGAGGGATCTCAACAGGATTATGTGTCTTTTTCAACCTCTTATACCAGGTAGTCTCAATAATATCCTCTCTTTTTATTGCGCTCAAGTCAGAATACCTGACCCCGCAGTTGCACTGAAATATAAACAAATCTCTTGTACGTTCAAGGCGTTCTTGTTTAAACACAAAATTCTTAAGCTTTTCAAGTTCCGGTTCATTAAATCTAATTACCTCAAACTCGTCTTGCTTACTTTTCCATTCCTTGAAGTCCAATGACTTATGATATTTTCTTAGAAGAGACCATAACATAAAACCCTTTACCGTTTCAATTGTCTTATATGCGGTAGAATTTACCATGTTTCTTTCATTCAAAAGATAAGCAAAAAACAGATCACGAAATTTAAGATTAACCGAATCAAATGAAACATAATAATTATGCTTTTTCGAGAAATCCTCTATGTGATGCTTTATCCTTCTATATTTCCCCAGAGTCTCTTTGGATACTTCATTCTTTTTTACATCAAGATATTCATCCCAAACATTGAAGAAATCTATTTCTTTATTACCTGCCATTTGCTTAAGCAGATAATCCTTAATTTTGTAAAATCCCACATCAGGATTTGCAACAAGGAAGTTTCTTATATTCTTTTTAACTTTTTCTTCAAATGCATTAAGAAAAGCATTCAGTTCAGGAGCGCCTACATATATACCCTTGCCGGACTCTATAGCCCTTTCCTTGACAAGGTTCCAGTTCTCAGGATTTATTCTTTCCTTGGTGTTAATTACGATTGTGCCGCCTACACCTCTTATATAGCAGAAAATCGATAGTTTTTTTGAAAGGTTTTTTCTTTTGTTAAGATAAAAATGCAGATACATTTATCCCCCTTAAAAAGAATTACGATATAAAATAAAAAATTCCAGATCAACTTGTAGAAATAATTTATATTATTTGAAGGGTTCAAAAAACGCAATTCGCATACACTATGCATACACTATGCATACATTTCTGCATTAGGTAGTTAAGATTCCTTAATAGTAGATACAAGACGTGCAAAAGGAATGAGTCGGAGCGCACAACCTTAAGTGATTATATTACAATATGTTATGAAAACTCGAGCAAGTTTTAAACTTAAACTATATAAAATGAATTATATATAAATTAACGCAGTTCGAATCCCTGTCTCTCCGCTACTAATAAAGTGACCTCGAAAATAGCTTAAAT
>JAUZPC010000020.1 GCA_030706105.1 Bacteroidota bacterium
ACCTTTAATAATTATTTCATAATCTTTAACAATTGCGGCTTCGGTAGCATAGCCATAATCTTTTTTAAGAGTCTCAGCTTCATCTGTAATAACGCCCAGGGACTCTCTTATATCATTAGTTACCTGATTACCGGCAACACCAATAACATTGCTGTGTTTAATTGCTTTGTTATGAAAAATAGCAATATCTGTAGTACCGCCGCCAATATCTATAAGGGCAACGCCTAAATCTTTTTCGTTTTCTTCCAAAACGGAAGAACTTGATGCAATAGGCTGTAATATATAATCTAAAACTTTTAAACCGGCGCGTTCAACTGATTTTCTAATGTTCGTAATTGCCGCGATTGAAGCCAGTACAATATGATTTGAAGCTTCTAATCTATATCCCGACATACCGATTGGGTTTTCAATCCCGCCCTGATGATCAACAGAGTATTCTTCAGGAATGATATGAAGAATCTGCCTGTCTGTCGGAATGTTAATAGTTCTTACATCAGCTTCAAGTCTGTCTAAATCAGCCTGGGTAATTTCTTTTTCGTCATTATTGATAGTTACATAATTTCTATGTCTGATACTGGTGATATGTTCACCTGCAACACCAACATTTACAGCATCGATCTCAAGCCCTGCCCTGTTTGAAGCAATTGACACAGCCAATTTGATAGCTTCAGCAGTTTTGGAAATATTGGTAACTAATCCTTTGTGCAAACCTTCAGAAGGAGCAACCCCAAAACCAAGAATATTGATTAAGTTATTTTCTTGAATTTCAGCAATAACTGCACAAACTTTTGTAGTACCTAAATCCAAACCGGCAACTATATTATTTTTCATTCCGTTACACCTGTACTTTCAAAATTACATGCAAATATTTCATTATCAAATCTTAAATCTATATAATTACTGTTAGAAATCAAACTTGGTCCTTCGGTTGTATTTCGCCAAAATATTTCAAGATACATCATTTTTTTTGCTTCATCACTTTTGCCGAAATAAACAGGAGCTTTTGCCCCTGAAAAATTCAGGACAATATTATTTGGATCTGACAAGTCCAATTCTGATAAAGCTTTAAATAAGTTAACATCAATCATTCTTGCCGCATCTATTATTCTGAAAGCACTTACCAGAAGCGGCGAACTGATAAAGCTTAAACACTCTATTTTTTTGCCGGTATAAAATTTATTTATAACCGGTAAATCCAGCACTGCCTTATAATTTTTGAGATCCGGAAGCAACTGAAAATCTTCAGTAATTATCCAAGATTCACTATCAGAGACTAAATGAGCTTTTAACACTTTCTCTTTTATTTTAATCTCCAGCCTGGAATCTGCATATCTCATTTCCACAGAGCTAATATAAGGATGTTTTAGCAATCTGGATTTAACAATTTCCAAAGGGACATTAACATCCTTTTTTTTCAATTTTATAAAGGACAAATAATCCTGGCCGCCAATAAGGGAGTCACCAGTAATAACAATTTCAGAAATTTTTACGGGTTTTAAACTTTCATTTCTAAAAAAAGAGATATAGATAATAAAACCCGAAAGCAGAACAAAAATAAAGAATGGTATAAAAAAACCTTTTTTTACAGTCATCTTTATTTCTTCAAAGTTTCAACAAATTTTTCGCCATATTTCCAGATATCGCCTGCTCCCATGGTAATAATAATATCACCATCTTGTTTAATTTCATTTAACTTTGCAGGAATATCATTTTTATCAGGTACATAAACAACATTTTTATGACCGAATTTTTTAGCAATATTTGCAATAAGTTCACCGGAAATACCTTCAATTGCAGTTTCTCTTGCAGGGTAAACATCTGTGCAAATGAAAACGTCTGTATTTAAGAAAGAGCGTCCAAATTCCTGATAAAAGTCCCTTGTTCTTGAATACAAATGAGGTTGAAATACTGCAACTAATCTTCTCTTCCAGCCGGAGCGTACACCTGCTAAAGTTGCACTTGTTTCAGTTGGATGATGTGCATAATCATCAATAACCAAAATTTCTTTATCATATTTAACTTCAAATCTTCTGAAAACCCCTGAAAATGTTTCCAGAGATTTCTGTATAATCTTGAAGTCAACTCCCAGTTCAACAGCAATAGTAATTGCAGCAAGTGAATTCTTAATATTATGGATACCCGGGGTTCTTAAAGTAACACGTCCAAGGTCTTTACCTTTATAAATAACATTGAACTTACTCTTAAACTGGTCATATTCAATTTCAGATGCTCTTATATCCGCCTGAGAAGTCAAACCATAGGTTAATACTTTTTTATTTATTTCAGGTAAAATATCCTGCAATGCCGGCTCATCCAGGCACAAGACGACAAAACCATAAAAAGGAACTTTATTTGCAAATTCAATAAATGCAGATTTAATATCTTCCAGATCTTTATAAGTATCCAGATGTTCTCTTTCAAGAGTAGTTAAAGCTGCAATAGTAGGAGTAAGTTTTAAGAATGTTCTGTCAAACTCATCTGCTTCAACAACAATAAACTCGCCTTTACCTAAACGTGCGTTGGTTCCGCCCAAGCTTGAAAGACGTCCACCTACGATAATAGTAGGATCAATATTACCGGCAGTTAAGATTAGGCCAACCATAGATGTGGTTGTAGTTTTACCGTGTGTACCTGCAATGCCTATACCATACTGCATACGCATACATTCAGCGAGCATTTCAGAACGTTTAATAATAGGAATTTTCTTTTCAATAGCTGCCTGAACTTCAGGATTCTCAATAGCTACTGCTGACGAATAAACCAACACATCTACATCTTTAACATTCTCTGCTGAATGGCCAGTATATATTTTAATGCCCAGACCTTCTAATCTTTGTGTAATTTCAGACATTGCTTTATCTGAACCTGAGATCTCAAATCCCTGGCTCAATAATATCTCTGCAATGCCGCTCATTCCAATACCGCCAATGCCAACAAAGTGAACTTTTTTAATATTCTTAAACATTATTTCTTATCAATATTTTCTTTAAATTCCATTAAACTTTTTATAAGGACTTCTGAATTTTCATAGTCATTAGGTCTTATAAAAAGCTTACGTTTTTTATGTAAAATTCCAATTACAAAAATACTATAATTATCTTTTATAAGTTTACTTTTTATTAATTTTATTAAAATTATTTTGTCTTTTTCTATACTTTTTTTACTAAAACTGGTTTTAATTACAATTGCAGTTTCAGTAATGATCAATTCTTTGTTTTTATATATGTTATAAAGTAAACTAAGCAGTGAATATGCGGCAATAAGTCCTGCCAAATATATGATGGAGGACAGCCCTAAAGTAAATCCTTTATCAGTAATTTTGCCAAAAACAATTGCTACAACAATAAAAACAAGCAAATAAACTATAGTTGAGATATAGTAAAATGATAGATTGTACTTGAATTTGTTTTGATATTTACCAGCGTCATTATTCATATTATTCAGCCAATAGTTTAATTATTTTTTCAGCAATAACATTTACAGCTTCACGCTTGCCTAATCTATAAGAATTATTTTTTAAGTAGTTCAGTTTCTCTTCATTTAATAAAGCCGAGTTAATTGAATTGAATAATTCATCATTAATATTTTTATCTTCAATTAGTATTGCTGCATTTTCATCAACTAATGACTTAGCATTATAAAACTGATGATTAGCAGCCACATTAGGAGAAGGAATTAAAATGGACGGAATTCCTAATGCAGTTATTTCAGCTAATGTAGTTGCCCCTGCACGTGACACAAGCAAATCAGCAGCAGAAAAATTCACTTCCATATTTTCAATGAACTCTTTTACAATAATTCCCGGTTTAGTGTAATCCCTGTAAGTATCATAATACAATTTTCCGGTCTGCCAGATCAGAGTATAACCATTCCTTACTAATTTATCTGCAATTCCTGCAACGGCTTCATTGATAGATTTAGCACCCAGACTACCGCCTAAAATCAGAATAGTTTTACTGTTAGACTCCAACCCCAGCAATACTTTAGCTTTAGCTTTGTTAATAAGTTTTAAGCTTACTCTAACAGGATTGCCGCTTACAATAACTTTGTTCTTATTTTTAAAATACTTAACCGAATCATCAAAACTTGTAAAGACTAAAGAAGCATGTTTTTCCAACATCAAAGTGGTTTTACCGGGGAAGCTATTCTGCTCCAGCAATACAACCTTTGCACCTGCTTTTTTAGCAGCCCATATTGCCGGGCCGGAAACATACCCGCCTGAACCGATAGCAATATCAGGCTTGAATTTAAAATTAATAATAAGCGCCTGAATGGTTGAGACTACAAGTTTTAAAGGGAAAAGCAGATTATCAAAAGTAAATTTTCTTGCAAATCCTTTTACCCAGATAGGCTTAAATGGAAATCCCAACAAAGGGACAACATTTGCCTCAATTTTTTTGTTAGTACCAATAAATAAGAACTCAGAATCAGGCATCAGTTCTTTAAGCTTTTCAGCAACTGCTATTGCAGGGAAAAGATGACCTCCGGTTCCTCCGCCGGCAAACAAAATGCGATATTTTTTATCAGAATTAATCATCTCATCGCTCCTGCCGGTTGAGCTGCCCGGGCTTTTAATACTGCTGAATTTACAATTCCAATGTTAATTAGTATCCCTGTAGCACCGCAGACAACAAAAGTTGAAGTACCTCCGTAACTAATAAACGGAAGCGGCAAACCGGTTGTAGGGAACGCCCCTGAGGCTACAGCCATGTTAACGCAAGCATATACCAATATGGTAAATGAAATTCCAAAGGCCAGTATCTGTCCAAATTTATCCGGTGCTTTTTTAGCAATTACAAGACCTAGAAAGAAGAAAAGGACAAATAAACTCATAATGAGTATTGAGCCTATAAAGCCAAGCTCTTCACCGCATATGGCAAAAATAAAATCGCCATAAGACTCAGGTAAGAACAAATTATTCTGTCTGCTATGCCCTACTCCAACACCCTGTAAACCACCACTGCCCAAACCAATAATTGCCTGCTGTACCTGATGATTATTCTCAGGGCTTATAAACGAAGAAATACGGGCTCTTGCATGGGGATATACCAGAATTACGAGAGCTATGCACGCAATTCCAATTACACCGGTAATTGCAACATGCTTCCATTGAGCATTTCCTACAAACAAAACAATTAAAGAGATGCCAAGAATAAGAGCGCCATTACTTACGTTTGGCTGAATGATTACCAATCCTGCAACCAGTAAAATCCAAACCAGACAGGGTAAAAACCCTTTTTTAAGATCCTTGATATCATCGCCTTTACGCTCAATTAGAGCAGCCAGATACATTATCAAAGCATACTTAGCAATATCTGAGGGCTGAAAAGTAAAAAAGCCTAAGTGAATCCATCTGCCCGCTCCTTTAACATTTGAAGCAATGAACAAAGTTATAACAAGCAGCACAACCGTAGCAAGGAAACCTACTTTTATAATTTTTTTGTAAAGCCTGTAATCAATAAAAGTACATGCAAGAAGACATATTATGCCTATTGCCACTTTGGCAACATGCGAACCAAACATACGAAAGGTACTATCGAATTTAGTTTCGCTAAAAGTGCTGCTTGCGCTCATTACAATAATAAGACCTATTGCAAGCAACAAAATGGATAATATGAATATTCCTACAGATGCTTTTTTCATTTTATAATTTATTTACTGCTTCTTTAAATGCTTTGCCTCTGTGCTCATAACTGTTAAATTGGTCAAAGCTTTTGCATGCAGGCGAGAGCAAAACAATTTCATTCGCTCTTGCTTCATTATTTGCAGCAACTACAGCCTCTTCCAATGTCTTCTTTACTTCAACTTTAATATCACGGTGGAAAAAGTTAAATATTTTTTCTGCTGATGAACCTATTGCATAAATCTTTTTAACTTTTTCAACAACTAAATCTTTAATTTTATTATAATCGTTACCTTTATCCTGGCCGCCCAGAATTAAAAATATCGGATCGTCAAAACTTCTTAATGCATACCATACAGAATCAACATTTGTAGCTTTTGAATCATTTATAAACAAAACCCCGTCTATTTCCCTTACCGGCTCTAACCTATGTTCTACAGGAGCAAAAGATCTAAGTGCTTCATACACTTTATCCTTTTGTTCAGCCAGATATGGATATACAGCACAGAGTGCAGACATTGTATTAAGGATATTATGTTCGCCCTTTATCTGCAAATCCTTTGCCGGGAACCTAAAAACCTCAACTCCGTTATTATTAAGAATAATTTCTCCATTATTATAATAACATCCTGTTGCAAGTTCACCGGTTAGTGAAAAGAATATAGTCTTACTATTGTTATTAAACGTCTGCTGCATAAGTACGGGATCAGACTGATTGAGAATTAGGTAATCTTCAGCATCCTGATTTTTGTATATGTTTAGCTTGGAATTGATGTAATTCTGAAAATCATATTCATATCTATTAAGATGATCAGGAGTAACATTAAGAATAAGAGCCTGATTAGGTTTAAACTTATCAATTAAGTCAATCTGGAAACTTGATATTTCTAATGCTACAAATTCATCCTCTTTAACATCGAGAGCAATTTCAGAAAAGGCATTACCGATATTCCCTGCTTCATAAGCCTTTAGCCCGCAGGATTTAATAATATGGGCAATTAAACTGGTAGTAGTAGTTTTACCATTAGTTCCGGTAATTGCAATAATTTTTCCTTTGCAGAAATTATAAGCTAATTCAATTTCACTAATCAACTTAATGTTTTTTTCTTTTGCTTTTACAATAACATCGCTGTTTAGCGGAACGCCCGGGCTGACGATCATTAAATCGCATTCAAAAGCTCTATCGGAATGACCACCATATTCAAAATCGATATTGAATTCTTTTAGTGTCTCGATACTGTTTCGTACAAATTCGTTATCGGAAAAATCACTCACAAACGGAACACCCCCAAGTTTTTTTACAAGCTTGGCAGCGCCTAAACCGCTTCTGATAGCTCCGATTATTGTAATATTTTTATTTACTATTTCCATTATCTTATCTTAAATGAAGTTAGACTAATAATAGTTAGAATAATAGCTATTATATAAAACCTTATAACAATTTTGGGTTCAGGCCATCCGAGCATTTCAAAGTGGTGATGTATAGGAGCCATTTTAAATACTCTTCTGCCTTCTCCATATTTTAGTTTTGTATATTTGAAATATACCCGCTGGATAATAACAGATATTGTTTCCATAAAAAAGATACCGCCTAAAATAGGGATCAGCAATTCTTTTTTTACGAGTACACTTAAAATACCTAAAGCACCGCCCAAAGCCAGAGAGCCTGTATCGCCCATGAAGACCTGAGCGGGATAAGAATTAAACCACATGAAACCCAAACCGGCACCAATTAAAGCAGCTACAAAAACAGTTAATTCACCTGCCCCGGGTAAATAAATTATGTTTAAGTAACTTGACCAAATATGATTGCCTGAAACATAGCAAATTAATGCAAATGCCAGCATTACAATTGTTGTTAATCCTATTGCTAATCCATCTAAACCATCGGTTAGATTTACAGCATTGCTTGTGGCTGTTATAATAAAAACAACAACCGGAATATAGAAAATACCAAAATCAAAATTAACGTTCTTTAGAAACGGAACTGTAGTTACTGTATTAGGGGCATCGGGTGAAAGTGTATGGCTATAATACAAAACAATTCCTACAATAAGTCCGATCAAGACCTGACCGAGAAGTTTATACCGTGCTATCAGGCCGTTTGGCAGTTTTTTAATTACTTTTAGATAATCATCAATAAAGCCGACTGCACTGAGCCATATAGTACCACCTAAAACCAGAATAATATATTGGCTTTTAATAGCACCGAACAGAAGCACCGGAATAACAACAGAAAGCATTACAATAATCCCGCCCATAGTTGGAGTTCCGGCTTTTGACCAATGGAACTTAGGACCATCAATTTTTTTTGCTTCACCAATTTGATGCTTTTGCAATTTTTTAATAATCTTCGGACTTAAATAGAACGATAAGAACAGAGCTGTTAATGCGGCTGCAGCACTCCTAAAAGTAATGTAACTGATTAACCCGCCGCCCGGGATATCATATGATTTTCTTAAATAATCTAACAAATAATATAACATTATATCTCTTCTATAACCTTAACAAATTCTTCCATCTTCATCCCTCGTGATCCTTTTACCAATATTACTGAATTTGTTAAATCTTTCTTTTCTAAAAAATTTTTTAATATACTTCTGCTTGTAAAGTGTCTGCTTTTAATACTGTCAACACTTTTAAGCGCTTCATTAAGGTTTTTCATAAGCGGCCCGATGGTATAGACTTCATCAATTTTAGCCTTCTTAACAACCTTAAGCAAATTAGAATGTAATAAACCGGCTTTTTCGCCAAGCTCAAACATATCTCCCAATATCGCTATTTTCCGGGGATACAATTTAATTTTGTCCAATATGGATAATGAGTAAGCCATTGAACTTGGATTTGCATTATAAGTATCGTCAATCAATACCTTATTATCCATCTTCATTACATTAAGACGGCCGGCAACATTTTTTAACTTCTTAGCACCTTTGATAATATCTGTGCTTGTTAAGCCCAGATACAAAGCAATTGCTGCTGCTGCTAAAAAATTAACTGCTGACTGTTCTCCATATAATGGAAGATTAATATTGAAATCCTGTTTCTTATATTGAATATTCAAAACAGGTTTTCCCTCATAAGAATAATCAACAATATTACCTTTTACAGCAGAACAGCCGGCAAATCCGAATGTAATTACTTTTGAATATTTTGCACTTAATTTAGATAACAGTTTATCATCATTATTAATAAATACTGTGCCTTTGTTAGCCTCGGCAATATCAAATATGGCTTTCTTCTCTTTAAGTACACCTTTACGGTCTTTAAAAAATTCGAGATGAGAGTCGCCAATATTTGTTATTACTGCAACATCAGGTCTGATAATAGGAGCTGAATATTGGATTTCACCAAAATGATTAGTTCCTAATTCAGCAATTAAAATATTATGTTTTTCAGTAGTTGACAAAACTGTTAAAGGCACGCCGATATGATTATTATTATTGGCGGCAGTCTTATTAACTTTAAATTTTGTTCCTAAGAGAACAGATAAAATTTCTTTAGTTGAAGTTTTGCCTGCACTGCCTGTTAGCCCTATTACTTTAGCATTTAATTTATTACGCCATATTTTTGCAATATCACCTAATGCTTTAGTTGTGTCAGTAACAGTTATAAACGGAATTTCAACATTATCAGCTAATTCAATTTTATCTTTATTTATTAAAATTGCGTTGGCTTTATTCTTAACAGCATCGTTAATAAAACTATGTCCATCAAAATTATTACCTTTAATTGCCACAAACAGACAACCTGCAGGAATATTTCTGCTATCAATAGAAACACTCTTTATATCTTTAAAAGAATCAGGATTAAAAATCTCTGCTGTAGGAATATTAAAAATATCTTCAATAGTTAGTAGAATATTTTTCATAAGCATTGCTCCGCAATTTCTTTATCGGAGAAATGAATTTTTACATCTTTAATTATCTGATAATCTTCATGACCTTTACCTGCAATGACAATAACAGATTTGTCTTCAGCAGATTTGATTGCTTTTACAATTGCAGCTTTTCTGTCCTCAATAATTTCAATATTCTTTTTATCAATTCCTGCTACTATGTCTTTGATTATATCGCCGGGCTCTTCAAATCTTGGATTATCTGAAGTAACGAAAGCCTTTGTACTGTTATCAGCAGCAATCTTTCCCATAACCGGACGTTTGCTTTTATCCCTGTTACCGCCGCATCCGAATACTGTGTAAACAGGAAATTCATTTTTTACAATTTCATTTACTGCCTGCAGGCATTTCTCAAGACTATCCGGCGTATGCGAGTAATCTACAATAACTTTTTTGCTGCCCGTGCCAATAACTTCAAATCTACCGGGAACCTGCTTTGTAGTTCTTATACCCTCAATAATAGTATCAATATTGACTCCTAAACAAGCACATGCAGTAAAAGCTGAAGCAGCATTATATGCATTAAACTCGCCAATAAGGCTTGTATGCACATTATAGATACTGCCGTTATTCTTAATCTTAAAATTAGTTCCGTCTAAGCTGAAATTTATATCCGTAATTTGGAAATCTGCATTTTCATTTTTCCCATAGGAAACTTTTTTTGCCTTAGTATCTTTTACTATCTTGCTGCCTCTTTCATCGTCCAGATTATAAATAGCAAAAGCAGATTCACTTAAAGAATCAAAAAGTATCTTTTTTGCGTCAAGATAATTGTCAAGATTTTTATGGAAGTCCAAATGATCCACGGTCAGGTTAGTAAAAACCGCTGCCATAAACTCTAATGCGAATACCCTATTAAGGACAAGAGAATGCGAAGAAACTTCCATAACAGCCGAAGTACAACCCTGTGAATACATATCCAATAGAAGTTCGTTCAGGTCATTTGATTCCGGAGTAGTTAAAGACGAAGGAATTACTTTATCTGCAACCATATTTGCAATAGTGCCAAGCAGTCCCACTTTTTCGCCGGTTGTTTCCAGAATATTTTTAATATAGTAGGAAGTAGTAGTCTTACCGTTAGTTCCGGTTATACCGGTTAATTTCAATTTTTTTGAAGGCTCTTTATAAAACGAATGCGAAAGCTCTGCAAGCGCTCTTCTTGTATCTTTAACTAAAATCCTTGCGGTTAAAGTATGCATTAAAATTTCTTCAGGGACAGCGTCTGCATCTTCAATAACAACAGCAATTGCACCATTATTAACGGCATCCATAATATATTTATGACCGTCAGTATTATATCCTTTTATGGCAACAAAAATAGAATTCGCCTTAACACGACGTGAATCATAAAAAATCCCGCCGACATCTTTACGCTGAACTTCGCCGGTTACCTGGATAGCGTGAATACTATTTAAAAGCTGTGTTAATTCCATTTAATTTTTATTTTTACCTGTAACATTTTCTGAACAAACTATTGTGCATTCTACATTCTTTTTTAATTGCGAACCTGCTTTGATGCTCTGTGATGCAATTTTACCGGAGCCTTTAACTTTATACTTTATACCGTTTTTTGCTAAGATATTAACTGCTTCTTTAAGCGAGAAGCCGTAAAGATCAGGCATAATTTTTTTCTTTATGCTTTCGGTAATCTGCTTAGAATTATTACCAAGGCTAACATCATTCATCTTTTGGTTGTTGTTTGCATAAATAACTTTAACCTCACCGTCTTTACTTCCCCCCTGTTTATTGAAGGAAACAGGATCTGAAGAAACAATTCGGTCACCAACCTTCTTAAAAATAGGGGCGGCAACAAGACCTCCGTAACCGCCTGAAGTTGGAGAATTTACCAATATCAAACAAACGACTTTCGGATTATTAACAGGGAAAAAACCAACAAATGAAGAATTATAATGTGATTTTGAATAACTTCCATTAATTAATTTTTGTGACGTTCCGGTTTTACCTCCGGCAATAATGCCATCCAGTTTTGCAGCAGTTGCAGTACCATTAGAAACCACACCTGTTAAAAAGCTTCTCATTTTAGCCGATGTTTCGGCAGAGATAACCGTTCTTACTTTTTTAGGCGTTAATTCTTCTGTAATCATCCCGTTAGGCAGAATAACTCTTTTTAGAATCTGCGGCTGATATAAAATACCGCCGTTAACTATTGCACAATATGCGGCTGCAAGCTGAATAGGAGTTACTAAAATTTCATAACCGAATGACATAAATGCTTTTGTTACATTATGCCAGTCATTTGGATTTTTAACATTTCCTTTAACTTCACCCGGCAATTTTATTGACGTAAAATTACCAAACCCAAATGCTCTTATATATTTATAAAACGTATCATCATCTAATCTTTGTATAAGCTTTGCAATACCGATATTACTTGACTGCTCAATAATGCCTCTTACGGTAAGATAATCTTTATTATGAGAGTCATTGATATTTACATTTTTGTACTTGTACTTGCCATTTTCAACAAAAATTCTTTCACTTTCTTCACATAACTTTCTATCTAAAAGTGCAGCCATTGAAAAAGACTTAAAAGTTGATCCCGGCTCATACATATCAGTAACTGCTATGTTACGCCTTAAAGTGTCACTGTATTTTGAGTAGAAATTAGGATCATAATCATTTTCATTAGCAAGAGCCAAAATTTCGCCGGTATTAGGATCCATAATTATACCGGTTGCTGAAATACCTCCATAAGTACTCAACCCGTTTTTTAATTCTTCTTCAAGAATTTTCTGATAATTATTATCAATGGTTAAAACAAGATTAGCGCCCTGAACTGATTTTACCGTCTGGTCTTCAGCAACGGTAATCATTTCACCAAGTGCGTTGCGTTCAACTAATCTTTTTCCATCAATACCCTTTAACTCATCATTATATGCTCTCTCAATACCATTTGTGCCTAAGAAGTCCGCATTTACATAACCGATAACATGAGAAGCCAGACTGCTATAAGGATAAGATCTTGTAGGATCTTCAGAAATTAAAAGTCCTTTTATTTTGGCGTTTTTAATCATTTCGGCCTTAGCGGAAAGAACTTTCTTCTCTACGCAAATAGTTTTTCCTTTTTCTGAAAAGAGAGAAAGATAAACCTGTTTTGGTTTACCAAAGACTTGAGAAAAAACCTGTGCAGTCTTATCTTTTTCATTTTGCGGAAGCATTCTTAAGTCAATAGAAATGGAAACCGTATTGATATTTAGGGCAAGAGCAACATTGTTCCTGTCTAAAATAGTTCCGCGTTCTGCCTTAATAATTTCAACTTTAGTCTGCTGGCGATCGGCTTTAAACTTTAATTCTTCTGCCTGTAAAATCTGGACATTAAACAGCCTTACTACCAATAAAGTAATAAAGATAAATACTAATGCTAATACTATATAAAGGCGTCTATTACTCATATCTATTATTTAATTGAGTTTCAATTTCCTTTAATTTATCAGATTTTGCCTTATCAATAACAATCACCTGTCTTACACCAGCTTTCACCATTTTCAAATTTTCTATGGCAAAAGGAGCAATCCGCTCTTCAGAGGAGTATTTATCATACTCAGCCATTAAAGCTTTATAAAGATTCCCTTTGTTTACTACTTCCTTTTCACAAACTACCTTATCTCTAAGCATTTTATCATACTGAAGTTTTATGCCCTGATAAAAAAGCACAATAACAGTAAACGAAATAATAAAATATAAACTTACTGCTAATACAGGCATCAAACTTTTTTTCTTAGTCTTACTCATATTTTCTCAGCGACTCTCAACTTTGCGCTTCTTGCTCTAAAATTCAACTTTATCTCATTATCAGAAGGAATAAGGGGTTTTTTTGTTAATATTTTTAACCGCTTAACCTTACCACATTGGCAAACCGGAAAATCCTTAGGACAAATACATCCTAAGGTTTCATATTTCATAATATCTTTAACTATTCTGTCTTCAAGCGAGTGATATGACAAAACAACTAACCTGCCGCCCGGGGCAAGTAGGTCAACTGCATTGTTTAAAAACTTTTTAAGTACATCAAGCTCGCCGTTAACGTAGATTCTTATCGCCTGAAAAACTCTTGACAGTGTTTTAGTCTGAAAATTATAGGGAGTGATTGATTTAATAATTTCAGCCAATTCAGAAGTAGTTTCAATAGACTTTAATTTTCTTTTCTCTGTAATCAGCCTGGCAATTCTTCTGGAATTTTTCTCTTCCCCGTATTGATAAATAATGTTGGCAATACTTTCTTCATCAAAAGAATTAACAACATCATAAGCGCTAACGCTTAGGGACTTATCCATTCTAAGGTCTAATTTTGCCTCGGCATCTCTATAAGTAAAACCGGAAGCGGCGTTATCAAGCTGAAAAGAAGAAACGCCCAAATCCGCAAAGATTCCGGAAAATCCGGAGACAGATTCAATTTTAGCAATTGAATCGATTTTATCAAAATTGAAATTATATAACTTGATTCTGTTATCGGCACTAAACTTAGTTTTACAATAGTCAAAAGCATCCTTATCAACATCAGTAGAGATAAGAACACCATTATCGCCTAACCTTTTTAATATTTCCGAAGAGTGACCGCCAAAACCAAGAGTTCCTTCAAAATACTTTCCATCCTTATCTGTGATCAAGAAATCTAAAGATTCTTTTAACATTACCGGTATGTGAAAGTTATCCATCATTTATGCCATAACTTTTGCTGCTAAATCTTCAAAAGTCATGGTTGCTTCTTTGGTGTACTCCTCATATACAGCAGGATTCCAGATTTCGATTTTATTCAACACACCGATAATTAATACTTCTTTATTAATTTTGGCATGCTCCAAAAGTGTATGAGGGACTAATAATCTAGATTGAGAATCCAAGACGTCATCGTAGGCATCCTGACTCATCATTCTAAGGAAACGTGAATCATCTTTAAGGAACGGATTTAGTTGTGTTAACTTGGATTCTATATCTTTAGCCCAAATATCAGAGGGATAAATCTCTATACATGCATCTCTCCCTTTGGTCATGATAAACGACTCATGAGCCTCTTCTGAGACATGCTTACGTAGTTTTGCCGGTAAAGCAACTCTGCCTTTTGCATCTATAGAATATTTAAATTGACCTCGAAACAACTTTTTTTGTCCTTATAATTTATTTTTCACCACTTTTCCCCACTACACCCCAAAATAACAGAAAAAATTAGCAAAAGTCAAGAATTATTTAATATATTTTTCCATATTTTTTGTAAAAAGAGACCCGAGTGGCAATTGGCTCACTTTAATAACATTTCACTAACTATGCTTATTATAAACAGTTAAGAATTATAGTTAAAGTAGTCGCAGATTCCGAAGAATAAAAGTGGGGAGACTCTGGACATAAATGTGAACGGAATTACGGTTTTTATGTGGTGGGACAGACTTTTTCAGTTATTTCAGAATGGCAAGGCGCATATCTCTTGCCAAGGCTTGCCCTTCCCTTACCTCCGCGGTAAAGAGACCGTGTGAGGAATAGAAATAAGCAATGGTATATTCCCGGAAATATTTGAATAATTGCATAAACGTAGTTTATCTAAGCCCTGATCTCCTATTATCCCCCTTGAGAGGTGGAAAAGGTGAATATTCACACGGTCATCTAAACGGTAGAGTTAAAAATGACAAATACCTGGAGATACGGCTGTGGTAAGTTGTAATCGGCAAGAAACTTTTTGAACGGAGTTTCGCATTAGAATAAAAGACAAAGAGACGCTCTGAAAAACGCCTCTTTGTTACAGATATTATATATTATCTCTTAATTGTAAAATAGGCAGTATCTTTTACGGCTGAGCCGAAGACACCAATGCCGTCACCATCAATATACATTTTAGGTTCGTGAAAATTGCCGTCCTGCTCCATTACATTCTTTGCAGTTAGAAGGTAGTTCTGAAAATTTCTATCTGCTGCATATATAATAACCCGGTATCTGCTATAAAAATAGATAGAATACCATTCAACATTTATATTAAAGCTTTGAGTACCCGGAGCAATACCCTGCTGCCATGTATAACCCTGCCGCAAATCATCCATGTTATCTTTGATTTTTTGCGTGTCTGTTTCAGATGAATAGGCATTATCATAAATATATGTATTTAATGATGCATCCAAAGCTGTTATTGATAATATTGTGGCAACAGCTTTTTCAGACGGTATGATATTCAGATTTATTTTCTTTACTTTTCCATTTGCATCCAATTCTCTGTATAACATATCGCCAAGCTCATGAGATACTGCCCTAAGGCCCTTCTCAGGCACCGTAGTAGTGGAAGAGGCAGTCAGTTTTTTTCCATCAATAGTTGCAGACACGTTTATTTTGTATGATTTTCCGTATCCGATTATTAAGTCATTACCTGCGTATTCGTAAGTCAATGTCTGTGCATTGAATGATAATGGATATGTTTTATTGGCGCTGATATCCGTTAGCAGGACAGAGGCATCCCGAATAATTAACTTACTGATGTCAATATTTTTATTTAGCGGGAAGTTTCTGGTTATCTTTATGTCCTTAACTTTTTCGCCGCCAAAGATGTATGCGTCTAAAACGATTTTTGGATTATAAGCAACATCTGTAACATCAATATGGCCTTCACCGCATCCGCTTGATAGAATACAAACAATACTTAGAACTATTATATAAAATATTTTTTTCACTCTTAAACTCCTTCTCCTAAAATTTTATATTAACACCAATACTTGGTAAGATTGGCATCATATTAGTGTTTTTTACTTCCTGTTTAGCCACTCCATTTTCTATTTTGTTATCATAAGTAACAAACCAGGTATTTTTTCTGTTCCCCACGTTAAATATCTGAAGGTATGGAGCTAAAACCCAACTGCCGTAATTCTTTTCCCATGTAAGGCTTATATCCATACGAATATAAGCAGGCAGCTTTGCTGAATTTATATCCGCCGGAAAGAGGTTCAAATTATTCTTGTTGTCATTCCAGTCAGGAAGCTGATTATTATAATAAACTGAATTAGGCAG
>JAUZPC010000200.1 GCA_030706105.1 Bacteroidota bacterium
ACTCTTGGCACATCAGTACTTTTGCACGTCCAGCACGTAGCAGGCTGCGGAACACCGGTACGAAGAGTTTTTCTTATATCTTCAATAGCATGGTAGTGGCCTCTTGGCTGGTTGTATTCTCTGGCAAAAGCGTAACCGGCCCAAAGTATTACAAGGTTCGGATCTTTTTCAAGAACGTCAACAAAACCGGAGCTATTGTATTTACTCCTGAAGTTAGTATCCATAGTTTGTACGTATGTTTCATACTCGCGGGGATAATTTTCTCCCCATACTTCGTTGCGCGGTTCCCATTCTGCAATAGGTCTCACTTGCTGAAAGGCAAAGCTTGCCTCACTGCGCCTCTGCATAATGGATGCGCCGAACAATCCGATAAGAAAAACAACAGCCAGGGTTGAAAGGAAAATCACCCAGCCCAGCCAGGGCTTTTCAATAATAACATCTTTTAGCTTTTTCATATAGATACTGTTTATTTATTGTTATTGGATTTATTATAAATTTCTAACCATTTGGGAATAATGGGATCAAGCTGAGGAACACGGGCTGCCGGATTTGAAGAAAGACTTGAAACACGGCCGTGAGGGGTTTCCCTATGGCAGTCCCAGCAATAGCGCCCTTCACCATGCTCCCTTTTAGTAACAGTCACTTCATCCTTAAGTACCACTTTTTGAACCAGATGTTCATGACAGCGTATGCAGTTCTCCTGCACTACATTTATTCCTGCTTCTTTTATTCTTATTACCTGAGGCTCAAGCCGAAGCGTGAATATGGCAGCGTGGCGCATTCCGTCTTTTGCTTTGAATAAATACTTACTAATGAAATTATTATGAGGGACGTGACAGTCATTGCAGGTAGTTACTCTGGCATGACTGCTATGCTGCCAGGTTGCATACTGTGACGTCATTACATGGCAGTTCATACAAGTTTTGGGATCGTCAGAAAGATAGGAAGAAGCGTTTGAAATATGAAAAATAAGCAGGAATAAACCGGTCAGTGTTCCAAGTGAAACTATTACCGGAAGTTTCCAACTATCGGGAGGAATAAAAAAAGAGAAAACTTTTTTTAATTTCATAACTTTTTTATTTAGTGGTTATTTGTTCTTGTCCATTACTTCTTTGTTAAACTCATTAACTTCTTTCGTGCCGGTCGGATGACCGTAGCTGTTCATCCTTTCATAGTGAATTATATAATGTTCTTTGGGAATATCGTTCTGCCAGTTTCCGGTAATCATGCCAATGCCTGTAATAAGCATAAACAAAACAACAATAATAACGGCTATCGCTTTCTTAGGGACTGTCTTTTTTACAATTATATTTTTAACATTTAATGTATCAGCAACAGGGCAAACATCAACACAATTTAAGCATGAGCTGCATTCATCTGAGAGTACTACCGAAGCTTTGTCAACTTTAATTAAGGAAGGACAAGCTTTAGTGCATAAACCGCAATCAATACAGGAAACTTTATTGCGGACAATTTTATTCGGACTAAGGAAAGAGAACAAACCTAACAAGGCGCCGTAAGGGCATAAATAGCGGCACCAAAAGTTCCTTATAAATATAGACAAAACAAAGAGTACTGTCAAAGCGGTTAGCGCAAAGCCGGAAAGCTCAGCAAAGAAATTGAACATCTTTAGGTCGGCAACAAGATTATAAGGACTGTCAAGAAATGTTATGATTGCAGCGTCAGTCATTAAAAAGAAAATTGCATAGATAAAAAAACCAAGCAGAAGATATTTTAAGCTTCGCAGCGGTATGTCAATATATTTTGGCAGGATTAATTTTCTTTTAAATAATTTTTTCCAAATTCTTTCGCCAAAATCGCCGATTAGTTCTGAAAGGAAACCAACCGGGCACAGCCAACTGCAGAAAGCTTTTCCGAAAACAAGAGAAATAAGCAAGATGGCGGCGAAAATAAACATACCTGCAGGGTGGGCGTGATGAATTACTCCGGTTTTAATGAATATATAAAAACTCATCATAGAACTGATTGGAAGAAATCCCTCAACCCCCGGAGGGCGGTTAATAAAAACCGCGCTGCCTTCAGACTGCAGGTATTTTACAAAAAAGAAGAATTCTACTCCTATCCACATACAAAGTATAGCCATGGCAGATTGCACATAAAAACGGAATTTCTGAACCGGCTTTTCTTTATTTCTTATTATATTCTTCTTCTCTATCATATTCGGACTCTTTTGTCTGATTATAATTTAAAAAAACTACAAACTATTTATTTTATTAACAGTTTTTTCATAAAATTTATCAATTGTCTCATCATTAAGCATATTATAGGCGTCTTCTCTTAGCTTCCCCCATTTATTATGTAAAGGACAGGGGTTGTCCTTACTGCAATGTGGGAAACCGAGGACGCAGTTGTCAAAAACATCAAGGCCGTCAATTGCCTTAACCACATCAAGCAGCTTAATTTGGGAGGGGTCTTTTGCAATGTAAAATCCGCCCGACTTCCCTTTTTTTGAAGCAGCAATGTTGCTTCCTGTTAAACTTTGCAGAATTTTTGATACAAATTCCTTTGGAATGTTTAACTTAGATGCAATTTCGTCAGCAGATACCCTTTCTCCTCTGGTTTTGGAAGAAAGGAATAGTATTGCCTGCAGACCATACTCACATTTTTTTGAAAATATAACCGTCATAATTCAGATATTTTTGTCTGATTAAAAATACTAAAAATAAGTTTTAATGTCAATATAATAAGGGCTTGCAAAGTATAATGTCTCAAATTTGAGTAATTTAAGCCATATAATACAGTGCTGAGGGCAAAATGTTGTTAAAAACACAAGTGCGGACGGTACGGCTACCCCCGCTACGTGTGACTGATTGAATATTATTAAAATGAATAAATAATTATTTTCTACCTTGTTAAAAAATAAACTTAGAATATGCCGGATATAATTAAAGCTGCTGAAATTTTTGTAAATAACCACTTTAATACAGAACTTTCATCCAAATATAAATATCATAATTTAACTCATACGTTCAATACTGTTTCTGAAGTTATTAAGATAGCAGAGTATCATAATTTAGACGCTGAAAACAAGCAATACTTGATTTTAGCCGGGTTATTCCATGATACAGGAATTATCATAAATTATTTTAACCATGAAAGGGAGAGTTGCACAATAATGGAGAGGTTTTTAAAAAAACGGCAATTCTCTGAAGATAAAATATTTATTATTAAAAACCTTATTCTCTCAACCTGCATTAAGCTAAAGCCGGTAAGTATAAATGAAAAGATCCTAACTGATGCAGACCTTTCTTATCTTGGGAGCCCGGGCTTTTTTGAAGGAGCGGCGCTTTTGAGGGAAGAATGGGAACTTGTACTCGGAAAATATTTTAATCATGCAGAATGGCTGCAAAACAACATAAATTTCTTTAATCAGCACCATTATACTACTGAGTATGCAGAGAAATTTTATGTCCCTCAAAAGAAAGAAAATCTTAGAATATTACAAGCAGAATTAGCTAAATTAATTGCATTTCCTCAAAGAAACTATAAAGTTGGCTAGCGTTTAGGCTTTTTTTTTATAAGTCGTACCCAAAACCTTTTATCCTCTAAGAATACCGATAAAAACAAATCGTTTCCCATGAAGCAGGGCTATACCTATTTTTGTAAACAGGATACGATGCAAATTTTTTTTTACAGGTTTTAAGATTATATTTATGTTTAAAAATTCTTCTAACTTTATAGAAGCCGACACGAATTTGAAATTATTACAGATAACCAGTACTTTCAGTATAAGCCGGGCAAAAGCATATTGGCTGCTGCAGATAACAGGCTGGTGTTTAGTTTCTATATTGAACATGGCAGTACTTGCCTTAGTTCATAAAATGAATTTCCCTCATTTTTTGCTTTTGTCATTTCTGGCATTTGCAGGAATTGCTTTTACCCATCTGTTTAGGAATATCATAAAAAAAGAGAAATGGGTTGACCTTTCCCTTAGAAAAGTGGCATTTCGCGTAATTCCCGGCAGTTTTTTAACCGGTGCCGCAATCTATTTATGTTATTTTGCAATAGCATATTTTACAGGGCTGACCAATAGGGAAGTAAACATTTTTCTGAATATTTTGCTGGGTTCGCTTGAAATAACCGGGATAGTCTTTGGCTGGTTCTTAATTTATTTTATTGTCCATATCTTGGGGAATTATAAAAAAGCAGAAATTGAAGCCCTTATTTGGGAAGCTGCCGTAAAAGATTTTGAGCTAAAAACTTTAAAATCACAGTTGAATCCGCATTTTATGTTTAATGCGATGAACAGTATCAGGGCATTGATTGAAGAAAATCCGGAAAGAGCAAAAACAGCACTCACTAAACTTTCAAACATATTGCGTTATTCATTAAAGATAGAACGTACAGAAACAGTTTCGCTTGCCGATGAGATGCAAATAATTTATGATTATCTTGATCTGGAAAAGATGCGCTTTGAGGAAAGACTGGGTTATAAAATAGATATTTCACCGGAATCTGCAAGTGTTGAAATTCCCCCTATGATGGTTCAAACACTTGTAGAAAACGGGATAAAGCATGGCATATCAAAGCTCCCTGAAGGGGGCGAGATAGAAATAAATTCATATATTGAAGATAGTTTCTTACATTTATGTGTAAAAAACACAGGTATTTTTGTAAAAGATGTGGCAAAATACTCTGAGGGGATAGGTATAAATAACACACGCCACCGGCTGATGCTTTTATACGGAGAAAAAGCTACTCTTGAGTTAAATAACACGGCTGACAATATTGTGTCGGCAGAAATTCATATTCCATTAGGAGGCATAAATAGATGAAAGCAATAATTATTGATGATGAAAGGTTAGCCCGGGTTGAGCTGCGCCGTTTACTAACCCCTTTTAAAGAAATTGAAATTGTTGATGAAGCGGTAAATGCTGAAGATGCAGTAAAAAAAATATATGAACATAATCCCGATGTCATTTTCCTTGATATCCAAATGCCGGGGAAAAACGGCTTTGAACTGCTGGAAGAACTTGACGGCGTGCCTCTTGTTATTTTTACTACGGCCTATGACGAATATGCTTTGAAAGCTTTTGATTATAATGCCATGGATTATCTGCTTAAGCCAATTGAACCTAAGAGACTTGAAGAAACAGTAAAAAAATTATTAGAAAGATACCAGAAACAACAGCTTAAAGAATCAGATAAAAATACACTTACAGAGAATGACCAGGTCTTTGTTAAGGATGGTGAAAAATGCTGGTTCGTTAAATTGGAGACAGTAAAACTTCTGGAGTCTGAAGGTAATTACGTCCGCCTTTATTTTGACGACCACAAACCGTTAATTCTCAGAACACTAAATTATTTGGATGAACGGCTGGACAGCAAAACCTTCTTTAGGGCAAACAGGAAGCATATTATCAATCTTAAATGGGTTGACAGCATTGAACCCTGGCTTAACGGCGGTTTACTGGTTAAACTAAAAAGCGGCCAAAAAATTGAAGTGTCACGCAGGCAGGCCATTAAGTTTAAAGAAACACTGGCGCTTTAACAGTTTTCAGTCATCAGTTTTAATAACCGGTAAATAGTTGGGACAACAAGAATTGTGTGCCTCTTTGCCGTATGGGTTAAGATACATGCACTTATTGTTACTGTGATAGAACAGAGACAAAACAGATTCCCATGCCCTGAATGACAAATCCCCGGATATAGGTGAAGACCAAAATAGAATAGCTTTTTCAGCTCAAACCCGATTCAGAGTTACTTTATGGCTTACAGCTAAACGAAGCTATCTATTACATATTGCTTTGTTTTTTGCCGAACATTTGGGAGTAAAATAGTGTTGTTGCTGCTAAACTTAGAATGGTAATGACTGCAAAAACTACTGCCATTCCCGAATCTACCGGCTGCTTATCCAGATACATAACATAAATCATCCCAAGGATGGCCGCTCCCATCATCACTTCTTTAAC
>JAUZPC010000201.1 GCA_030706105.1 Bacteroidota bacterium
AACTTTGAGATATTTTTCTCATTGAAAAGGTACCTTTTGAAGTATCTCCGTAAACAGGCCTTCCTCCCGGTCCTGTTAAAGTAGTATTTGCAGCACCTAAATTGATATCTTGATAAAGGATATCATTTAAAGTTTTGGAATATACAAACTCAACTGTCGCAACGTAATTGTAAGGTAACTGCTGATCTAACGCAGCATTAAGTCTCAAGACCTGCGGCATTTTGAAATTCGGATCTGTTATATCTACTTCAGAAGAACCTGCTTTAATGCCTTTTACTCCTGTTTTCATTTGATTATTTACATCTTGAATAAATTTCAAAGAGTCTGCAGCATTATACCTATAGTCAATTCTTGCAAATTCAATTCCTGTATTTCCATACTGGTTTGAAATCCATACATAAGGAACTTTGCCGGTAAACATTCCTACACCGCCTCTAACTTGGAGAGATTGATCTGATTTAATGTCCCAGTTGAAACCAATTCGAGGGGAGAATAATACTTTTCCAGTAGGTAATGTAGAAGTATTATATCCAAAAAGAGTGCTAATTAATGGATTAAAAGCGGGTTTATCAGGGAAAATTGGAATATCAATTCTTAAACCACCAGTCAATTTTAGGTTTTGTATTGCTGTCCATTCATCCTGTGCGTAAAATCCTAATTGAACAACATTGAATCTTGCGTCCTGATCAGGATTTCCTGTTAATGAATAACTATACTGATACCGGCTGAATTTTCCTTTTTCAAAATCAGATAAACTATTGAATTCATAATATCCGTATTTATTCTGAATATACAAATTCTTGAAATTGAAATATTCATTATGAGTTCCAACCGTAAATACGTGATCTCCTAAATAGTAGGAAAAGTTATCTGTTAATTCAAATATATCTTGGTCTAATTTATTGGCAATTGAAAATTCTTCAGATCCTGCAATTAAAGTTTTTGCTTCATAAACCTTGATTGATGGGAAAGGATTGTCAATAATAGAACGTTTATCTCTGACAGTAGTATAACCAACTATTAATTCATTATTTGCTATATTACCGAAAGTAGTGTTCAATTGCAAAACTGCAGATCCTGTAGTGGATTTCAGTTTGTAATTCCTATCGTTAAATAAAATGTTTTGAATTGTTCGAGGCATATTATCATCAGAAGCATCAACATAATTGTATCTGAAAGATAATTTATTTGCTTCGTTCAAATTGAAATCCAATTTAGCAAATAATTTGGTACTTGGCCTTGAAGCATCAAATGTATTGTAGCCTCCAGGATTATATCCATACTTGTTCATTAAAATACTTTGAAATCTCTGTGATATACTGTCTGGGGTTTTATTAGTAGCTTGGGTAATTGCAATGTTGTCAATTGGTGTTGTTTTTTTTGTAAATTCAGCATTAACAAAGAAAAACAACTGATCTTTAATTATAGGACCGCCTAGTCTAAAGCCGGTCTGATATTCATTAAAATTTGAGTATTTTGTTCTTGCTGCATCCGGCGATTTACCAACCAGATCCTGATTACGTCCATATCCAAAAACTGAACCAGAGAAAGTGTTAGTACCACTTCTTGTAATAGCATTTATACCACCACCTGTAAAACCGCCCATTCTTACATCATAAGGAGCGATAACAACCTGGAATTCTTGAATGGCATCTAAGCTAATGGGGTTTGTACCAGTTTGACCACCTGGAGTTCCAGATGAAGCCAGACCAAAAAGATCGTTATAAACGGCGCCGTCAATCTGAATATTATTATAGCGGTTATTTTTTCCATTCGCGCTGGTACCGCTTGAAGTGATTGGGCTGCCGGAAAATTGGGCATTAAATTTATAAAAGTCCTGGAAACTTCTAGAAATTGTTGGAAACTCAGTAATAACCTGTTCGCCTACATTAGTGGAGGCACCGGTTCTATTTGGGTTAATGATTGTGTTTTTGTCAGCAATAATTGAGACTTCGCCAAGCTCCATTGCCTGGACTCTAAGCGTGAAATTGAGTAGTAGATTTGTCCCTAACTCAATATATACATTTTCTTTCTTAATATCTTTATAACCAACAAAAGAAACAGATATGGTATAAGGTCCGCCAACTCTCATATTAGGGATGTTATATTTACCGTCAGAGCGTGAAGTATTGCCATAAGTAGTATTTGATGGAATATGCACTGCTTTTATTGTAGCACCAGGCAAAAAAGCCCCGGTTTCATCTACAATTGAGCCGATAATACCGCCAGTTGTAATACTTTGGCAAAATGTAACACCTGAAAGGGTAAAAATAAAGAAAGCTAATATGAAACTAATATTGTAAATTTTTTTCATAATTACTCCGATTGTGTTGATTGTTAAATTGTATTTTATCTCCTATTTTCGTAATATCTGTTTTTTCTTGCAGTTGGAAGTTAACAAAAATTATAAATGAGATAAAATCTTTATGAACGGAATGAAATATAAATAAATAGTTCATTGATATCAAAAAATAACTGTATATATTTAACTATTTTATTTTTCATTTAATTACTACAATTTTACAGTTGGCAATTTAACAATATTGCTAAAATATTAAAATATCACAAAATACAGAGTTTGCCAGACTGCATTATTGCATCAATATTCTTTAATGTTAATTAATTATTAAAATATAAAATAAATGAATTTTTATAGCGTAAATCCCATATTCCAGAAAATACTGAGTAATAATACTTGGGTTACAAATAATAACAAAATTTTATTAACTTTTGATGACGGGCCAGTTCCGGGAAATACTGATAAAATTCTCAATTGGCTTAGTGATAGAAAGATCAAAGCATTGTTCTTTTGCGTGGGTAATAATGTAAAGAATAATTTTTCAATTACAAAAAATATTTTGTCTGAAGGACATACAATTGGCAACCATACTTATAATCATAAAGTTCTGTATAATCTAAATGAGACAGAAACAAAAAGAGAACTAACAAAATTTAATGATTTATTAAAGGATGAACATAATTATGAAGTTAAGTATTTTAGACCTCCACATGGCCGTTTGATATTCAATATGAACAAAACCCTTAAGAAATATAACATGAATTGTATTATGTGGTCTTTAATAACATATGATTTTAACAATGACATAAATATTGTTAAATTTGCAATTGAAAAAAAAATAAGAAAGAATTCTATTATCGTCTTACATGATAGCTTAAAATCAAAAGATATTATAATTGATTCGTTAAACTTTTTTTATGAAATACTGGAAAAGAAGGGTTATGAAATTGGAGATCCGGAAAAATGTTTGAAATAGTTTTTTTAGTTGCTGTATGCGGTTGTTTTTTAGAAGCAGTTATATGTCTTATAGGTGCAAAAGCAAAATTTAAGAAAGTTGATAAAAGCGAAGTTTTAAGCGCTACTGTAATAGTTGCTGCAAGAGATGAAGAAGATAATATTGAAAGATGTCTGAAGTCCCTTGATTTGATTGAATATCCGGACTCACTATTGGAAATTATAATAGTGGATGACCGTTCGACAGATAAAACAGGTGAGATTATTGATAATTTCATTCAGGATAAACCAAAATTCAAAAAAATAGTAACAAAAAAAGAAATTGGCCGTCTGAGGGGCAAAACCAATGCGCTGGCTAATGCTATTGAAATAGCTAAAGGAGAAGTAATTTTTACTACTGATGCAGATTGTACAGTTTTACCCACCTGGGTCAAATCGACTGTAAAATATTACGCAGAAGATGTTGCTGCAGTAAACGGTTATACTACTCAGGAAGCATATAATTCCTACTCCGGTATGCAGGCATTAGATTTTATATATTTACTGACTTTAGCAGCCGGAACTATAAATCTGGGTGCGCCCATAAGCTGTATGGGGAATAATATGTCGTTTCTGAAAAAAGCCTATTTTGAAGTTGGCGGATATCAGAATTTACCATTTAGCGTAACCGAAGATTTTAATTTGCTTTATGCTATTTACAAATTGAAAAAATATAAGATAATTTTACCTTTAAATCCTGAAAGTCTTGTTACTTCCGTTCCGGTTCCTGATTATAAAACCTTAGCAAAACAGAAGAAAAGATGGGGAGTAGGAGGACTGAGTGTCCCGGCCAGAGGTTATATTATTTTTGTCCTTGGTTATTTAAGTGCTTTAGGTGTCCTTGCCACGCCATTATTCTATAATTCATTTACCTGGATTACAATTGCGTTGTTTAAAATACTTATTGACTTTATGGTAGTTGTACTGATAAACAATCGTCTTGGCATGAGATCAAAAGTAAAGTATTTTCCTGCTTTCGAACTTTATTTCTTAATATATGCATTCCTCCTGCCATTCTTGGTCTTTTTCAATCAAAAAGTTCAGTGGAAAGGGAGAGAATATTAGTGCTTCTGCTGTGTAACTACTATATTACATATAGATGTAATGCATATTGCAATTTCTGTCATTTCGGTGACCATAGTAAATTCAAGAATACTCCATTTGCTGATTTGGATATTTTTAAAAAAAATGTATCTGAACTTTCACAGATTGGTGTTAAATTTATAGATTTAACAGGTGGTGAGCCCTTACTGCACAAAGATGTTGATAAAATGGCTTTATTTGCTAAAAGTTTAAAAATGCAGACAAGCATAACTACAAACTGTTTATTGTATCCTAAATATGCGGAAAGGCTTGCAGGAAACGTTAATCTTTTGCATTTTTCTCTGGATTCACCCGTGGAAGATGAGCATAATGCCATTAGGAATATTGCTTGTTATAAAAAAGTCTTTGAAAGCATTGAAATTGCAAAATCCTTAAATGAATATCCTGATATACTTTTTACTGTTACAAATGAGACATATAAAAAACTTCCGGAAATGCATGACATTGCTATAAAGCAAGATTTAGTATTATTAGTAAATCCTGTATTTTCTTATTTTAATAATCCAGGATTGAATGATGAAGCTTTGGATTATATAGAAGAGTATTGCGAAGGTAAGCCGAATATATATTTGAATAAGGCATTTATTAGAATAAGAAAAAATGGTGGAAATAATACTGAAAAGCCATCATGCAAAGCTGTTTCAAGAGTTATAGTCATATCTCCCAATAATGAAATTGTTCTGCCGTGCTATCATTTGGGGAATAAACTATTACCGATTGATAAACCTATAAAAGAGCTTAGAGAAGAGGAAACGATAAACTATTACAGGCAGAATGAAGGGAAATTTGATTTTTGCAGCGGATGTACTATAAATTGTTATTTTGAACCTTCGTTTGCATTCCCGCTAAACTATTTATCCGTATTAAGTATGAGTTCAAAGTTCAGATATGGATATCATAAATTAATTAAACAAAACATAAAAAAAATATTATTTAGAAAAACGATTAACCATAATGAAGTATAAGTTATTATTACCAATATTGTTTTCAGTTACAAGTGTCTTTTTCCCGCAAGAAGTAAATTGCAAATACCATAGTATTCAATGGTTTCCAAGTCATCTTAACATTCAGCCTTTTACCGCTAATGTATTAGAAGCGAGGTCAGGATTTGTTTTTTTTACAAATAAAAGCAACCTGCAATTAAATGCCGGCTCTTCCCAAGATATTTTTAATTATAGAAATAAGAATGATGAATTTTCATTGGGTGCTGATATATTTACTTTTACAAGACTGAGAAGCACAAAGGAGTTTAAATTTCCGGTAGAGACAATAGATTACTTATTTGGAATTAATTTAGGTTATAAAACTACACACAACAATTTGGAAAAAGGAATAAGGTTCAGATTAAGTCATATTAGCACCCATCAGGTAGATGGAGATTATGACTCATCATTAGCTGTAAATTGGAGAAATAATAGAGTCCCGATTGTTTATAGCCGGGAATTTATCGAAATAATTCCTTATGTTAAATATGAAGATCTAAGATTATATGCCGGGTTTACATACTTATTCCA
>JAUZPC010000202.1 GCA_030706105.1 Bacteroidota bacterium
GGAGGTAGCATAACAATATTTCATCAGTGCCTACAAATGGCAAGGCCGCTCCTCTGGCATACCTTTTTGTAATTAAGTTATATATTGAGAACTCAACACCCTTCGGCAGGCCTGTAGTGCCTGACGTGAACATTGTGGTGGCGGTTTGTTTAAATGGTATCTTTTCTCTTTGGGCAAGAATCACGTCTGACTCGGATAAGGTTATTCCGGAAATTAAATCTCTAAATAATATTATATTAGCGTCAGCGGATATATCTGTGCTGTCTCCATAATAAATTATTACAAAATCATAACCATTTTGTTTCAGCCTTTTTAATATTTCCAAACGTTTTAATGAATCAGTAAATATAATATTTATATTTGTTTTCCTGAAAATAAAATCTAACGATTCTTCAGTAAAATGGACATTTAAAGGTGTAATTAAAATATCAAAGCATAAGCAGGCAATATCAGTTATTGCACTTTCAAAAGAGTTTTCGGCAAATATTGCAGCTACTGGTTTTGAACAAGTCTTGAAAATGGAGGCCGAAAGCTGTTTGACATTGTTGTACACATATTTATAAGTGTAATCATTTCTTTCGCTCCCGGTCGAAATAAACAGCGCTTTCTCTTTATTCTTATTTACAGTGTATTCAAATAGATCAAGTAGGTTATATTCAGCTGCCTCAATTACCTTAAAAGTACTGTCTGCCCATTTATACCTTTCCTCAAAAGATAGAGCACTAAGAAAGTTCGGATGCTTTGTATTGTGCAGATAATCCAATAGGATCTTTCTGTTTACTGTGCTTAAATCTTCAGTTTCAATAAAGCCCAGAAACTTTTTCAGATATCCGGACGCATTGAAAGTCCGTTTTTCATTTAATGCGTCGGTAAGTGCTTTGAGGTCGTCTTCTAATTTCATTTCTATATTATTATAAATTAATACATGATTAAAAATTACTAAATAATTACCATTTGTCATATGACTAAAAAAAATACTAACTTAGCCGTACTAATCCGTGGCAGAAGAGAGCAATATTACAGATGTAATTATTAAGATATTTTTTGTTATTTTTATTTTTTAAACCATCTCTTTTTTTTAATTTCTTATTTAAAAAATCAATTATTAGATTAAGTATAAATTAAAAAGCGAAATAAAATACATATTAAAATTTCAGGTTGTTTTTATGCTCAAGAACTATATCATGTTAGTAATCTTTTTACTGGCTATTAATACAAGTGTTTCGTTTTCTGCTTCTGGTGAGAAACTTCCGGTCTTTTCAATTAAAGTTAGTAATAAGGTTATTAATCAAGAGAACTGGGATAAAATTGTAATCAAACCCGGTGAAGTTATTACATTTTATTATTCTGATAAAGTATTTTCTAATGTAAAAGACAAAATACTATTTAGGGTATTCCTTAATGGAAAAGCTCTGGAATCTGTACTAAATTCTATAAACGCAGATTCTGCTTCTATAAGTGGTCTGGCTACAGGAGTGTACATTTTTAAATTGCAGGCTTACACTGCTTCAGGATGGGAGTCTGAGCCGTTTATTCTAAAATTTACGGTAAAAATACCTGCTGAAAACTCACAAAATAGTTTGCCTCTCCCTGCAACGGAAAACATAAGGAACTTTGACGATATTATTGTATATGGGATTATGGGATTCGGCATTATTCAACTTATACTAATTATTATTTTATTCTTAAAGAAAAAACCTGAAAAACAAAATATCAAATTTGAGCTTGGTATTGAAAGTCAGTTTAATGAGTTAAAATCAAATTATAGAAAACTTGTTGCTAAAGTAGAAAATATGAGAGCTAATTCTCTTTTCTTTAGAAGGCAGATTGAGCAGTTAAAAAATACAATAAATGATCTTGAGGTGGCTAATCTTGAGCTGCTTAAACAAAGGGACAGGTTGTTATATAGCAAAGAGAAACTTGAACTTTTGCAAATTAAAAAAAATGAGCTATTTGCCATGGCTGTACATGATATTAAAAATCCTGCCGGTGCAATAAAAGGGTACATTCAGTTACTTGAGTCTTATGATTTAACAGCTACTGAGCAAAAGGAAATCATGCAGTCCTTAATTGACACTTCCTCACATATAATTAGACTTGCTCAGGATATGGCAATTGTTGTGGCTAAAGAAGAGCCTGAAGCAGCCCTAAACTTGGAAAGCGGTTCCATAAAAAAAATTATTGATTCAATCTGTATCAGAAATTCTGCTTATGCAAAGAGTAAAGATGTTAAATTAATTAACAATTCATCTCCAAGCACTCCGGAAGTTACTATGGATGCGGAGAAAATTGAGGAAGTGGTTGATAACCTAATTAGTAATGCTATTAAGTTTGCTCCCGCGGGGACTATTGTTCAGGTGAAATCATATATTAGCGGAAATAAAGTTGTTGTAGAGGTTGTTGATAATGGAGTCGGACTTTCTGACGAAGATATTAAAAAAGTGTTTACAAAAGGGAAGTCGCTTACTCCTAAGCCGACGGGCGATGAAAAAAGTTCGGGCTTGGGACTTTGGATTGTTAAAAGAATTATTGACGACCATAATGGAAATGTCTGGGTTAAAAGCAAGCTTGGTGCCGGTTCATCATTCGGATTTGAATTGCCGTTTGACAGCAGCCAGAACCATGATTAGGAAGTGTTTAACTTATTACTAACATGATAAATTAATAATTTCTTGCCAGAATGGTTCATACTTTGGGATGTTTTCCGTCCCCGGGGATTGTAACTATTGATATAATAATACCTAAATTACTTAATTGAATTTCTGTATTTCTATAGTTAATTTTATTATTCATATTAATCGGAGTAGAAATAACCTATGCTAGAGTTTTTTAAGAAAATATTTGGTGACAAGCATTCAAAGGATGTTAAACTGCTTGAACCAATTGTGGTAGAAATAAATGCTGAATATGAGAAAATAAAAAATCTAAGTGACGATGAATTAAAGGCTAAAACGGTAGAATTTAAAAACAGAATTCAAGAGTTTACAGCCGAGACACGTGGTAAAATTGATGAAATGAAAGCAAGGCTTCAATCAAATGAAGAATATGATAGAAATGCCGCTTATGAAGAGTTAGACTCTCTGGAAGACAAACTTGTTGAAGAATATGAAAACGTTCTGGATGAGTTGTTGCCGGAAGCGTTTGCAGTTATTAAATCAACATGTCAGAGGCTAGTAGGTAAATCTTGGAATGTTATGGGACGTCCTGTTACCTGGGACATGGTTCCTTATGATGTCCAGCTTATGGGTGGTGTTGTTTTGCATCAGGGTAAAATTGCAGAGATGGGTACTGGCGAAGGTAAAACTTTAGTTGCCACTCTGCCTATATATCTTAATGCTCTTACTGGACGCGGTGTTCATCTGGTTACGGTAAATGATTATTTGGCACAACGTGACTCCGAATGGATGGGCGAAATTTATAAGTTCCACGGGCTGACAGTGGGTGTTATTATTAATACTATGTCTCCGGATGAACGTAAAACTGAATATAACTGTGACATCACTTACGGTACCAATAATGAGTTTGGCTTTGATTATCTTCGTGACAATATGACTGATGCGGCAGAATGGGCCGTGCAAAGAAAACATAACTACGCCATTGTGGATGAAGTCGATTCCGTTTTAATTGATGAAGCCAGAACCCCTCTTATTATTTCCGGTCCTGTAGATGTAGATGACCAGAAATTTGATGAAATGAAACCTAAAGTTGAGCGGCTTTATAAATTGCAGAATGCACTTGTTTCTAAAATAGCCCAAGAAGCTGAGGCTATTTTATCTAACGAGTCTGCAACTAAAGATGAAATTACACAAGCCGGTGTCCAAATTTTCAGAGCATACAGAGGTTTGCCTAAACACAATAAAATATCTAAAATTCTTACAGAGCCTTCTTATAAAAAATTAATGCAGCAGACTGAGCTTGAGTTCCTAAAAGAAAAAGCAAAGAATATGCATATAATTGATGAAGAGCTTTACTTTGTTATTGATGAAAAGAATAATACAATAGATCTTACTGAAAAAGGCCGGGTTGAACTTGCCAGCGGTACCGGTATGGAAAAAGACTATTTTACAATGGTGGATATTGGGTCTGAAGTAGCTAAATTTGAAAATGATTCCTCGCTTTCTGATGTAGCAAAGAATAAAAAGAAAGACGAACTTTATCAAAAATTCTCAGAAACCAGCGATAGAATTCATACTTTGCACCAATTATTAAAAGCTTATACTCTCTTTGTAAAAGATGATGAGTATGTTATAACTGAAGATGGGAAAATTGCAATTGTTGATGAGTTTACCGGACGCGTGCTTCCTGGCAGACGCTATTCTGACGGTTTGCATCAGGCTATTGAAGCTAAAGAAAATGTTAAGGTTGAGCGTGACACTCAAACTCTTGCCACTATTACACTTCAGAACTATTTCAGAATGTATAACAAACTTGCAGGCATGACAGGTACTGCTGAAACTGAAGAAAATGAATTTTTCTCTATCTATAAACTGGAAGTTGTTGTAGTTCCGCCTAACAAACCGGTTCGGAGAGAAGATCAGGATGACGCTGTATTCCGTACCAGAAGAGAGAAACTTAACGCTACTATTGATAAAATTGAGGAGCTGCATAAAGAAGGCAGGCCGGTTCTTGTGGGTACTACTTCAGTAGATGTTTCTGAAACTATAAGCAGAATGCTTAAACGAAGGAATGTTCCTCATAACGTATTAAATGCTAAACAGCATCAGCGTGAAGCTGAAGTTGTTGCTTATGCAGGCCAGATCGGAGCCGTTACAATTGCTACTAACATGGCAGGCCGTGGTACAGATATTAAACTTGGTGCCGGTGTTGTGGATAAAGGCGGTTTGTTTATCCTTGGTACTGAAAGACACGAATCAAGACGTATTGACAGGCAGCTAAGGGGGCGTTCCGGACGTCAGGGTGACCCTGGTATTACTAAGTTTTACCTATCTCTTGAAGATGACTTGATGAGACTCTTTGGCAGTGACAGAATTTCATCCATAATGGAGAGAATGGGTATTAAAGAAGGTGAAGTTATTCAGCACCCAATTATTACCAAATCCGTAGAAAGAGCTCAGAAAAAAGTTGAAGAGAACAACTTCTCCATAAGAAAAAGACTTCTTGAGTATGATGATACTATGAATCAGCAGAGAGAAGTTATATATACTCGCAGAAGACGTGCATTGCAGGGTGACAGATTAAGAAATGAAATCCTGGATTCTCTTGAAGAATATATTGGCGATTTAGTCGATAAGTATTTTGAAGACGTACAGGCTGAAGCTCTAAAAGAGGATGTTAGACATAATCTGCTAACTGAAATAAAGATTGAACCTGAAGAATTTGAAAAGCTGGGTAAAGAAGGAATTATTAAGCTTATCTTGGAAAATGCAAAGGACTTTTATGCTAAAAAAGAGGAAATGCTTGGCAGCGAAACTATGGCGCAATTAGAGCGCGGTGTTACCTTGAGCATAATTGACCATAAATGGAAAGAACATCTTAGAGAAATGGATGACCTTAAAGAGGGTATCGGCTTAAGAGCATATGGTCAAAAAGATCCTTTAATTGAATACAAAGGCGAAGCATTTAAACTGTTTATAACCCTGCTTAATGAAATTAGAGATGAAATTGTAGCCGGTGTATTTAGATTTTTCCCTCAGGGTAATGAAGAAATTCAACGAAGAAGAAGACAACCACAGGGCAGGATTATTGAGTCCAAAAGCGATGCCACTAATGCTGGTCTTAGAGGCGGTGGCGGTCAAGGTCAGCCCGAAGGACAGCAAGTAGGGAAGTTGCAGCCGGTACAAGCAGAAGAAAAAATAGGCAGGAACGAACCTTGTCCTTGCGGCAGCGGTAAAAAATATAAAAACTGTCACGGCAAATAATTTCTTA
>JAUZPC010000203.1 GCA_030706105.1 Bacteroidota bacterium
AAATTGCCTGTATTATGGTGGAAATACCAGGAAGCTCCTGCATTAGTAGTCTTCATAAAAGTACGTGCATTTCCGAGTGCGTACCAGTTATTACTATCCCAGGCTTTAAACCAATTTATAGCATTCCCCTGGGGCTGAGGGTGCAGCCATTTCCAGCTTTGATTTTCTTGTGAATAAATATTCAAGCATAATGAACAAAATATGAACAGTATTACACTGACCTTTTTCATTTAATCCTCGTAAGAATGTAAGTAGTTAATTTCTCTTATTAAAATTGTTTTTAGAATCTAAATATAATTAAATTGTTTCAAAAAATCCTTAATTGCCTTCTGGTTATAAGTAAGCGTACTTTCGTGAGACTCAATAATATTTAAAAGATTAAGCGAATTAATAACATAAGCATGTTTAATTAATAAATTATTCTCAAGTTTGTCTATTGCGGATATATGCTTTCTAATTGTCTCTAAGTCACCTCTTACAAGCGGGCCCGTAATTGAGTTCTCGATACCGTAATTTTTTGCATTTGTCAGGCTGCTGTTTATAAGGCTGCCAAGTATTTCGGGGGAATTTACGTCCCCGGCAAATGATTTATCCATCAATATTTCGGCAAAATAAAGACTGGAGAATAAAAAATTACTTGCAAAAACACCGGCAAGGTGATAAAAGGATTTGTCCTCTGAATTTATTTTTTTTGGTTTAAGTTTTAATGATTCTGCAAATTGAAATACTAAGTCTTCTATTTGTTCATTTTCAGTTTCAACGGCGCAAAATAAATCATTAAGAGGAATTGCTTTTCTGGAATGAAAAGTCTGCATTATATGGATAGATGCAATATTTGCATCCCTTAGTTTTACCGGATTAAGCATTTCAAGCGAGAGTGCACCCGAGAAATGGATAAACAGACTTTTGCTGAAATCAATTTTTGAATTTTTTGACAACTGTTCGGCAGCCACTATAATTTGTTCATCAGGTACAGTTAATAAAAAGATTGCTTCGCGTTTATTAAGTGAATTGTAATCATTATAGTGATATTTGAAGGAGTATTTTTCTGCTAAAATTTTTGCGGATTCAAGACTCTTGCTTAATACACTTATGCTTTCATACTTCCCATCCTTAACAGCATTGGCAATTGAATATGCAATTCTTCCTGCTCCAATAATAATCAGGTTTCTGGGTAAACTATTCATTGTACAATACCGCAGATAAATATCCGACTACTTCGGTTTCGTCTCCGGATGTATCTCCCGAGTCAGTCCTGTGCAATATAGTAGCTTTTGAAACACTTTTAATTGAAGCCGCTTTAATCAATGTCAGAATGGAGCCTGCTCCGCATGCCTCACAGTTTTTTGAGTTTAAGTTTCTAATTAGCTCATCGTAGTTCAGATTAGCCACATCAGTTTCAACTATGGAGTCCATTAAATCAGCTTTAGTGCGTGAATGATAATGGGAAAGATCCGAGCTTGCTACAATAATTGTTTCATCATCCATTACATTTGCAATACCGGCAGCTAAATCCTCAACGTTTTTAATCCGCTGGTCTCCCATAACAATAGGGACTATCTTAAAGGATGTTAAAACTTGCTGAAGAAAAGGCACCTGAACTTCTATTGCATGTTCCTGCAAATGTCCCTTAGTACCTAAAGTTATATTTGCAGAAGTCCCTGCAATTTTAGCAGCAAGTTCTTTGTTTATTTCAACATCACCAAGGGGAGTCTCAAAACTATCTCCATTGTAAATGGAAACGCTGCTGAAATATTCCCGATGGCTGGGTGAAATAATGATAACATTTTTAATATCATGATCCTTTAATAAATTGTACGCATAAGCTGCTGTTTTGCCGGAATAAATATAGCCGGCATGAGGCACAATAATTCCAAAAATATTTTTGATGGAAATATTGGTATAAGTAACGGAGAGAAGAATATTTAACTCATCAAGCAGTCTTATTCTTTCAGCAGGGTAGAACATCCCTGCTACAACCGGTTTCCTAATATTTAACATAAAATCATCTCCATAAGTAATCACGAAAACGTCTGAGTTTCAAAAGCTTTTAATTTTAATTGTCTTTTTTCCCACTCCAAAGGAGCTATCCAGGCTTTTTCACAAAGCGCAGTAAGAAACTGATGTACATCCATATCATGTTCAACGGCAACCTGCGGAAGTAAAAGTGCCCTATGTCTGGGCTCATCTAAAATGAGTCCGTGTTTACCTATTATAATATCATCATATCCGTTAATATCGTATGGAGGATAAAGAACAGATATCTCAATGTCAAGAAAAGCCAGTTCCTCTTTTGCCAAAGGTTTAAAACGCGGATCATGAAAAGCTGCCTGAATGGAAGCCTGGCATATAGTATCAAAAAGCGGATAAAGCGGTTCAATATAACCAATGCATCCTCTAAGCATTTTCTTCTCATTTAGGGTTACAAAAGCTCCCGCATTAAGCAGCAGGCTCGGGGGCAGAGTCTTTATATCGGTAAGGACAGGGTCACGTTTCTCAATTTTTGCGGTTATACATTCTCTTGCTGTATCAAGCAGAATCTTTTTTTCATCATTATTTAGTGCCATAGTACACCTCTAAGAGATACGGGAAATTAAAATTGTGCAACACTAATCAATTGAACACACAAGAAGCTTTGATCTTCCTTTCAGTAAGAAAACAAAATTATTTTGGGTAAAGAATGAATCGGGGACAAAAGCATTTGCAGATTCTATTAATACTTCTTCAAAAATCTTTTTCCCGGTCAAAAGATCAAAACTCAAAAATTTGTTTTCAAGTGTGTTGTTTTTCTGAGTGGAATAATAGTTAAATAATAGGACATTTTCTTTGATTATAAACTCAATATCCCCTTGTATGGCATTATTCTTCCTTATGTCGTCCAAAATTTGAACTGCAGTGGTGTTTTCAGGATCCGTAATGCCAAAACTTTCCGGAAATAGGCATCCCTCTAATTCATTTTCTTTTGCACTTTTTACTTTTAGAAATTCAATTTGATTAAGATCATTTCCAAGCTCCTCAGTTAGGTTCCCTGTCTTACAGTCTAAACTGAAAAATTTCTGCCCGTCAAGTTTGGATAAATAGCAGTAAACGTTGTCATTATATGGAAATAGGAAAGAATAATTTTGGTTTGTCCATAAAACCTTTTGAGTATTTATATCAAAAGCTATAATTTCTGAATGCTTGGGCATATCGGGAGATGCATATTTATGAAAGAAAATTATATCTTTATAAACAGCTTCTATACCTATCCAGAATTTTTCATCAAGCTGAAGGTCAGAGAAAATAGATTTACCTGAGAGAATTTCAAAACAACTGAAGAATACTTCTTTGGAAGTTGTATCTCTTTGCTCTACAATCATATTGGCACCTGCAAAAAGCAGGCGCCAAATAGTGTATTTACTTGTAAAAGTATATTCTTTTCTAATCTTCATAAAAAATTAAAATAAAGGTTCAAACTTAGCAGTAAAATGTCTGAGCATCGGAGCCTCATAAGTAATTTTATAACCCGGCATTTCATTGCGTTTTTTAAATACTTCAATCATAACTTCAATTACATAGTCAATATGACTTTGTGTATAGACTCTTCTTGGAATGGCAAGTCTTACAAGCTCCATTGGAGGAGCAACGTATTTGCCATGTTCATCATACCTGCCGAACATTACAGAGCCAATTTCAACTGCTCTTATACCACCTTCAATATACAGGGCTGCTACAATTGACTGCCCCGGAAATTGTTCCGGTGGAATATTAGGTAAAAATCTTTTAGCATCCAAATAAATTGCATGGCCGCCAGGCGGTTCAATAATAGGAATGCCGGCAGAAATTAATCTCTCGCCTAAATATTCAACGCTTCTTATTCTGTACTGAAGGTAATTTTCATCAACTATTTCTTCAAGTCCCTGAGCAATAGCTTCCAAATCACGTCCTGCAAGACCGCCATAAGTTGAAAAACCTTCGGTAACTATCAGTAAATTTCTACAATTCATTGCAAGATTATCATCATTAAGAGCTAAAAATCCGCCAATATTAACTAAAGCATCTTTTTTAGCGCTCATTGTGGCGCCATCGGCATAGGAAAACATTTCCTGTGCAATTTCCAGGACTGATTTGTCCTGATAGCCGGGTTCGCGTTTTTTAATAAAATATGAATTTTCAGCAAAACGGCATGCGTCTATAAATAATGGCAGTCCATATTTTTTACAAACGGCTTTAACTTCTCTGATATTCTGCATAGAAACAGGCTGTCCGCCGCCGGAATTATTTGTTACGGTAATCATAACCAGCGGGATATTTTCTACCCCTTTTTCTTTAATAAAATTCTCTAATGCCGGTACATCCATGTTGCCTTTAAAATCAGCGCGAATTTCAGGATGTTTGCCTATTTCATTTAAAAAATCTTCTGCAACAGCACCGCTGAACTCAACATTTGCACGGGTGGTGTCAAAATGAGTATTATTTGGTATGTATTTACCGGGGCCGCCAACATTTGTAAATAGGATTTTTTCGGCAGCACGTCCCTGGTGGGTTGGAATGATGTATTTAAAACCTGTTATTTTTTTTACAGCTTCCTCAAATCTAAAAAAACTTTTTGAACCGGCGTAAGCCTCGTCGCCGTCCATAATTCCTGCCCATTGTTTAGAGCTCATGGCAGAAGTCCCGCTGTCTGTAAGCAAGTCTATTATAACACTATCCGCTCTAAGCAGGAAAGGGTTATAATAAGCTTCTTTCATAAAATTAAGTCTTTCGTCACGTGTCGTAAATGTGATTGGCTCAACTGACTTAATTTTGAATGGTTCGATAATATTTTTCATTAATATTCTTTCTATTTAAAGAATGCAATTTTTGTCAGGTAAATTTACTAAACTTTTTACAAAGAAAACAAACAAAAAAGAGATAAGTTTTTGGAGTTATAAAGTAATAAAGTTGAGTTGAGCAATGAGTTTTTCTTTTTTATAAAATATGTCGTAATTTGAACTATATGTTTTATAAAATTTTGGAGAATAGAATGAACTTTGAGCCAGAGCAAATAAATCCTGAAGAAGTACCGGAGCTTTCTTTTAGCGATAAAATAGTTGGGATATTTACCGAGCCATCTGCTACATTTGAAAGTATTTCCAAATTTAAGGTTAAAACAATTGATTGGCTTATACCTGTCCTGATTGCATGCCTTGTCTTAGCAGCCGGAAATATAGTTAAAATGAGCAACCCGGGGATTAAAGCCAATACAATAGAGATAGCAAAAGCCCAGCAGGAAAAACAGATGTCCAAATTAGTTAAAGAAGGAAAGCTTTCCCAGGAACAGGCTGATAAGCAGTCTGAACAGATGGAAAAACTGATTGGAAGCCCGCTTTATCTTGCAATGGGAACAGTAGGGGCTATTATCGGCTTTTTTGTTTTCTTTTTTATCTTCGCGTTAATCTACTTTGTATTTGGTAAGTTTGTATTTCACGGAACCGGTACCTTTGCCTCTGCTTTACCGGCATTGGGCTTGTCTCAGCTGATAGGAACAATCTCAATGATAATTGCCATAATATTATCAATCCTCTACAGTAAAAATATTGGCGATGGCAGTATTGCCAGCATAATAAATTTTTCACAGACAAATAGTCCTTTATTCTTAATTTTAGGCATTCTTGATGTCTTTATGATATGGTCAACAGTGGTTAGTTCAATTGGACTATCTAAAATGTTCAAAACTAAATCATATATACCTTTCTTGATTGTGGGTTTAGTTATTCTTGTTATCTTTAAACTTATTGCTTTTTTTGCCGTAAGATAGTTCAGAGGAATAAGGATGAACTGGATAATTTTATTTATTGCGGGCTTGTTTGAAGTTGCATGGGCTATCGGGCTAAAGTGGTCGGACGGTTTCTC
>JAUZPC010000204.1 GCA_030706105.1 Bacteroidota bacterium
ATAAAGGAACTGCAAGCAGCAATCTAAATGCACTGAGCATATTAGATTTTGTTTTCATTTCGCTTAATTTTATTGTCATTTTAATACCGCAAACTTTCCGGTTTTGGCTTCTACGTCATTATTAGCATCATCCAGGCGAACAACTCTGTAAATATAAACTCCGCTGCTTAAGCTTTTGCCTTTTATATCTTTAAGATTATAAGTCAAGCCGCCGTTACCGTCGGACTCTTCAATCTGCGCAACCTGTTCACCCGTTAATTTGAAAATAACAATTTTTGCTTTCTTTGGCAAATTTGCAAATGTAACACTTCCGGTTCCGCTGTTAATTTTAGCGGGATTGGGATAAACGTAAACATCCGCCAGGTTCTGCATATATCCTGTTAATACAACATAACTGCCGGCTGCTTCATTTATTTTTATACTACCCGTTCCTATGCTGGAGGTAACATTATTTACCCTTAATACATACTCTTTGCCAATTGCGCCTACCGGTCTTTTCTTCTGCAGGTTCAGATAAACCGAATTGGGATCATTATTGATTTTTTCAACAGACTCAATAAAATTTTCAGGTTCAAATTTATAGTTTGAAATAGTTGAAACTGATAGTGTATCATAAGGCAGATTAAAAGTAAGCTTGACCTTAAATTGATTTATTAATTCATACGAAGAGATAAAATACTCCTGAACTGTGTTTATCTGCTTTACCTCAAAAGTAATTGAGTCCGGTTTTATCGGCGAGTTATATAAGTCAGTTAAATCCTTAATAACCAGTTTATGCGTACCTAAAGAAAGATCACTCTTAAAAGTAAGCAGATATGAATACTCCGATTCCGGGGATATTGAATTAGGATATCCTATATCGGGGATACTAAAGCTTAAAAGGTTTTCAATCTTGGTTTTAATTTTATTGTCAAACTTAACTAACACGGTAGTTTTAGTAATATTTTTTACTTCAAGCAGCTTAGCGGGGTTATGCAGATATACATTAAGAATTTCCGAAGCAGCAGAAAGCGGATTTGCCAGGGTGTTGTTATATGCTTTAACATAATAATATACAAAAGAAGAATCAGGTATATTATCATCGGAATAAGTTTTGGCTGTGGTAGAGTCCAGCAAAATAAATCCGGTTTTATTATACGATCTATAAACATAATATTTTTGAGCTTCACCCTGCCAGGATATTTTAACGGCTGTTTTAGATAAACTGTATCCGCTTAACTGTACCGGTGCTGCTGCCGTATTGGGGCTGCCGAACTCATAAAAGCTGTACCCGTCACTGGACTGCAGACCAATTTCCGTAGTATGGTTGCGGTTCAGGTCCCCCTTAAATATTTGTTCCGTGTTAATACCCTCTTTGTAGAATACCATTTTATCTTCATTATTAACGTTTTTAAATATATACGCATATGGGAAGATATTCAGCACAAGTTCATCTTTTCCGTCATTATCAATATCTGCAAAACGCAGGGACTGAAATACTTTATTTGAAAAGTTAAAACCGTTAAACTCCGCTGACTGGTCCAAGAACATTTTTTGTGAAACAAGATTAAACTGGTGATTCTTAAAATTGAATATAAGAAGCATAAAATCAGGGGCAATTGATTTAGTTGCAAAAAGTACCGCCAGCTCCTGCACGCCATCGCCGTTATAATCACCTGCGGATATTGCATTTGCCTTTAGGCCGTATAGATTGGTAATTAAACTGTCACCTCTTGTAAAAGTAGTACCGTTAAAATCATAACTTAATACATCACCGTCAACATCGGTAAACCAGAACTCCTTTTTACCGTCGCCATTAGCATCTGCAATGGTAACATTATTGTTTATCCCATTAACAAAGTCAATTAGACTGTCAGCGCTGCTTATATAAGAATAATTTCTTAAAGTGTCCAGCAAAGTTACAGATAAATCGGGATTTAACTTATAGACAAGATAATTTTGGTCGCCTTCATTAGTAAATATCTTAGTATAACCGCTGTTGTCAAAATCCCCGGCTAAAACAGTATAAAATTTACCGGAAGTATCGGCAAAAGTTGTGTTGAAAGAAAAAACACTTGGAGACTTTTGTTTATCAACATAGCCTGCCCTTACAAAAATACCTATCACTTCTGTTAAAAAATCTTTATTAAAATCGCCTACAGCAATGGGAATAAGACTTTTTAATGAATCATCGCCGGTTTTAACAAGCTCATTATCAGCAAGCTGGAATAATGAATAATTGACACTTGTTGCATTGTAAAAAGTATTAAAGATAACCTGGTTACTATCAGGAGATGTTACACTTACGGGATCTTTATAAAGAGTGCCCATTGGAAGTTTGTAGTTTAATACAGTGTAAGGCATGGGAGCAACAGATTTATCCGTAGTAAACTCAAAATATTTGTTACCTTCGTCATACAACTGAGTTCTTTTACCGGCCAGATTTTCGCCTTCAAAATAGACTTCATAAGTAGTGTTAGGCGTAACTAATTGTTTTGGCACAAATCCGTAATGGAGCTGTTTAACAAACTGATTATTGGTATTAAAACCATCCAGAGTAGTAAAATTGAAGTTTGTAGTGCCTTTAATTCTATAATACAATCTGGTTATGCAGCGCTGACTTGTATAAAGTTCACCCATAAGAGTGGAGGTATTGCCGTAGTAGATAGGTCCGGCTCCAACTAATTCAACCCCGGGGGCTGTCCTCATTACGTGGAAATTAGCCCTTTCCTCCGCAACAAATCCATTTGACTGATTGATTGTCAATCTTATGGTGTAACTGGAATCCTTATACCCGGCAAGGTTTAGCGTGTAAATATTCTTATCGCTTATTTGATATTTTTGGTCCTGAAGCAAAACATCCCAGCTTGTAGGATTAAGCCCTTTGCCTATGTACAGGCTATAACCGGTAAAATATGGGGACATTACAGTGGCATTTATAACCAAAGTATCAGTGCTTAAAGCATAATCCTGATATGGGGAGTTTATTTTTACTTTTGCAGGGGCAAGAATAGAAAGAGCTTTGTAAATATTTAACCTTCCCGCACCGCTTCTTAAATCCCAGCCGGTTTCTCCAATGTCGTCACAGGTAGATTTTAATATCTGTGTAACTTCATCATTTGTAAAATTTTTAAGAGACAGAATTAAGCCGGCAGCTGCGGAAACAAAAGGAGCAGCTGCGGAGGTGCCGCTTGCTGATCTATAACCGCCGCCCTTATCAAGTGACATAATTTCGTTTCCGGGAGCTACAAGATCCAGAGTAGAACCATAATTTGAATTTGACGAGACATAATCTTCCTGGGTACTGTTCCCTACTGAAATAACACCGGTATAGCCTGAAGGATAATGCGGATCAGAAGAACCGGAATTGCCTGAACTTGCAACCAGAACAAGTCCTTTTTGATATGCATATCTTACAACATCCCTTAAAACGTAGGAAAAAGAATCATCGCCAAAGCTCATATTAACAACTTTAACGCCCATCTTTACGGCATATAAAAGGCCTGCGGCAACGTCATCCTCTTCGCCAAAACCGTCAGGATCAAAACATCTGATGTTTAAAACCTTAATATTAGGAGCAGCACCTGCTATACCGATTGAATTGTTTGCCTGAGCCGCAATAATGCCTGAGGTATAGGTTCCATGGAAGTTCTGGTCCATCGGGTCATTATCCCAGCCTAAATAATCTCTTCCTCCGGTAGTATCAAAAGGAAAACCGGCACGGTTAACAAAATCATACCCCATGTAATCATCAACTAATCCGTTTTTATCATCATCAATTCCATTAAATCTCTTATCTCTTCCCTGGTCGTCCAAACCCATTTCACCGCTGTTCATGTAAATCTTATTTTTCATGTCGGGATGCAGATAATCAATGCCCGTATCAATAACGCCAATTACAACAGTATCGGAGCCCTGCGTTAAATCCCAGGCTTTAAAAGCCTGAATTTTGCCTAAGGCCCATTGCTGGCTTACCAAACTGTCATTCGGGGTGTAATCCAGTTTATAAGTATGCCCTTTTTCCACATATTCAATTTCACCGTCAGTTTTTAATACATTAACTGCTTCATCCAGTAACGCCTTATCCTTTAATCTGATAACTAAAATTCTGTTTATATCTTCGTCAGTTACAATATTATCAGCTAAATATCTAACAGAAACTGAATTAGCACTGTTAAATTTAGAAAGGACCGGAAACACGGTGTTGTTTTTAATTTTTTCAGCAATATTTGTTTTGCTTACGCTGTTTTTATACTTAATGAATAAAGTATTCTGCGGAAAAGCTAAAACTGAAAAGAGAAAAACAAAAATGAATATGCGTTTATATGTCATACATTTCCTTGGTAAAACTATTATTTATTGTAGTGGGATATTTACCTGAAAAACAAGCTGTGCAAAAGTTATCCGGATTTGCTTCCGATACCGCCTCAAGCATTTCATCAATGGATAAGTACTCAAGACTGTCAACTTCCAAATATTTTCTAATTTCTTCAATGTCACCGTTAAATCTGCTGGCAATAAGCTCTTTTTTGCTTGGGAAATCCATTCCGTAAAAGCATGGATGCATAATGGGAGAAGAAGATATTCTAACATGAATCTCCTTCGGGTTAGCTTCTCTAATTAAGCTAATCAACTGTTTAGACGTAGTGCCCCTGACAATGGAGTCATCCACCACCACAACGGTCTTACCTTCAAGCACTCCTTTTACTATGTTAAACTTAATCCTTACCCCTATTTCCCGGTTTGCCTGTCCCGGCTGAATAAAAGTTCTGCCGATATAATGGCTTCTTATAAGCCCTATTTCATATTTACTTAAAATATTCTGCTTGGCCAATTGATGCTGAAAACCCAACGCGGTTGTATTGGAGCTGTCAGGCACGCTTATTACAACAACTTTTTCGCCGTCCTTATCCACAACAGGGTGGCCTTTTGCTAGGATTTTACCCAAACGGCGGCGCATCTTATCCACATTATGCCCAAAAATAAAACTGTCGGGGCGGGAAAAATATATATACTCAAAAATACAATGGCTCAGGTTTTCCGCCTTTTTAGGCAGATGATAAGATTTAATTACACCGGTCTCAACAACCTCCCTGTCAAGTACAATAACTTCGCCGGGTTGAACTTCCCTTATGAACTTTGCCTGAAGCAGGTCAAAAGCGCAGGTCTCTGAAGCAACAACGTATGAGCCATTTAAATAACCGAGAGCCAATGGTCTAAATCCGTTGGGATCCCTTACTGCTATGACCTTATCATCCATAAGCAGAACAAAACAAAAAGCCCCTTCAATTTTGGATACGGCTTCAATTACCTGCTCCACCTGATTTTCCAGCCTGCTGCGTGCAATTAAATGAAGAATAACTTCCGAGTCACTTGTGGTCTGGAAAATTGCACCTTCATTTACAAGCTCGTGTCTAATTTCATTTTCATTAGTCAGATTTCCGTTATGTGCAACCGCCAGATTACCAAGGCGGTAATTAACTACAAACGGCTGGATATTTCTTTTTGATTTGGCTGAACCTGTTGTAGAGTATCTATTATGCCCTATTGCAGCATTTCCTTTTAAGGTATCGGTAAGTAATTTAGAGTCTGCAAAGACCTCTGAGACCAGGCCTTCACCTTTTACAGTATGAAAAAAGGGTTTCTTGTTTTTATTAAAATCCCGTGTAACAATGCCGGCGGCTTCCTGACCCCTATGCTGCAAAGAATGCAATCCGTAATAGGTTTTAAGGGCAGCATCATCTGCCCCAAATATTCCAAAGACACCGCAAAAACTTATAGGTTTGTCGTATTTATTATTCATTTATCTAAAAAAAATGCAAAATTAATTGAAAAATAAATTTACAACTTAAATTTATCTATTAAAAGGAATTTTTCAGTCATCAG
>JAUZPC010000205.1 GCA_030706105.1 Bacteroidota bacterium
AATAAACACCGCTTGAAAGGTTAACCGCATTAAAATTCACTTCATAATTACCGGCAGCCTGACTGATGTTTACAAGTTCCTTTACTTCCCGGCCAATACTATTATATACGATAATTCTTACATTACTCTCCACAGGTAAAGAATATTTTATTACAGTTGCAGGATTAAAAGGGTTAGGATAATTCTGGGCCAAGCTAAATTCAGCCGGGCTTTGTTTCACATTGACGGTTATAACTTTTGAAAATTCAAAGCGGCCATCTGTATCTATTTGTTTAAGACGATATTGATATTTCCCGTCAACTTTAAGATCTTTATCTATAAACAAATAGTTTTTAGGGGAATTACTATTTCCGTTTCCTTTCATAAAACCAATCTTTTCCCAGTTCGCGGCTGCAGGTTTATCATTTAATCTGATTGCCCGCTCTATATCAAATCCATAATTATTTTTTTCAGTAGAAGTTGACCAGTCCAATTGGATATTATTTCCGGACATCTTAGCAATAAACATATCGAGCTGTACCGGTAATGTGCCATTTTGATTATAAGAGACATCATCAAGATACATAGTCCAGTCACTTGAATTATTTGGAGCATAAAACATTATTGCATCAAGAGTGGTAGTAGGTCCGTCAATATTTCCATTTCCGCCAGCAAAACTTGACCACCCAGATGACTTTAAATTCCATTCATATAAAGTCCACTCACCTGTATTGGTAACACTCAATTTGGGAGAAAGTTCAGTTCCGCCAGCGGCATCATCCATCAATACGGCAATTTGGGCGCCTGTGGGGGCTGAAGATGTCTTCAGCCACACTCCAATATACCCGGACGCTCCAAGTGTAGTATTATTTGCCGGCGCCCCTCCTCCTGATAGAAGACGTACTGTCCAATTATTAGACGAAGTGGAACTATCTTTTAAAACAATTTTTAATGATCCTGAACCATTATAAGCTTCCTGAACAGACCATGCTGCTGTTGAAGAAGCGTCTATTCCGCGAGTTGAACCGCTATAAGCCGGTGAATTATTAAATACTCCTGTTGATGATTCAAAACCTGCAATTTCTGTAAATGAAGGATCTGCTGTTGTTGAAAAAGCATTTTTTAACGCCCCCCACATAGCAGTTTTGCTTCCATCATAACTCAATGCCCACATACCTGTGCCTGCTAAATTTTTAGACTTTAAAGTATCATATTTCATACTAATACTTAAAGAGTCTTCATACCATACCTGATGCCAGTCTGTACCATCATTATATCTGTACCATGGCACATTATAAGTCGCATCGAAAAACTTATCACTTGCACTAATACTTGGAAGTGTTGTTGCTATTGAGCTATATGTACTTGAAGTTCCGTCTGTCCCGCTTTTTACTGTTTCCATTCTATTACTGCTTAGCACCTTCCAATCGTAGCCATAATATGCACATCCGGCTATCAACTTATTTGCCGGTACACCTGCAGATATATAAGCATTTATGCTTCTTGAAAAATGACGAACAGTGGTACCAGTTGTAAGTGGTGACACCGGGCCTGCAGTCGTACTTCCACTATAGTAATAATCATAAGCCATTAAAAAATAATAATCCACTACGCTATTATTTGCAGACGTAAAACTTGATGTAAAGACACCACTCCAATCCACAGCCGGTATGCATATAGCAAGCTCAAGACTATTTTCTTTTAATTTAGTACCTAATTCGTTTATGAATAGCTTAAAATTTTCTGCCTGCCCGGATGCTAGCGCTTCAAAATCAATATTAGCCCCGTCAGCATTACGTGTCTGTATAAGAGAAACAATATTATTGACTAAATTTGTTCTGTAAGTTGAATTGCCCAATACACGGCTATGATTGCCAAACATGGTAATAGCTAAGTGGATTTTAACATTATGCGCTTTACAGTAATTAACAACCTGCGTTGTTGACCATGCATGACTTGTGGTAATACCTCCGGAAGTAGCAGTAGAAGAATCGACTTCGGCGGAAAAATATGCAATATGTGTCAATAGGCTGTAATAATAGTTGGCGGCAGTTGCATCAGTAATCCAATAGGGATGGAATCCATATATTTTATGAGATAAGGAAACCACTTTATTTAGTTGAAATGGCACCAAATGCTGATTTACATTTAAGTTATTAAACGATTCTATTCTTTTTTTGTCTTTTGCAAAATAATCATTTTCTTGCTGATGTATTGATTTAAACTCCTGCGGATAGATAAATTGCACAAGAAGAAACATTATAAGAGATAATTTGTAGAAGTTGTTCATTATTTGAATTCGCATTTCGTATATATTTAAAAAGAATACTTGGTTAAAAATAACAAATCAACAGCAAAATGCGAAAGAAATATTAAGGGGAAAAAACATTTCACAACAAAAAATTTTCAAAACGAACTGATAATTAATAGAATCTTATCCCTTGCCTGTTTTATCAGTTGATGTGTATAAAAATGATAATCAATTATTATAAATAATTACTCTATGGCAACTATTTAATAACTTTGTTTGTAATCGTCTTGGAGCTATTCGGGAGAAAATGAGTGATGAAAAATCTGACATTAAATAGGATAATATTTCAGGTCAGGATAATGCAAAAAAAAAGCAGCCCTTTGGGAGCTGCTTTTTAATTCTGACAATACTTTTAGTTTAATGCTAAAGAAGTAATTCTTCTTCCGCCCATAAACTTTGCCGAGTAATATTCATGGTCAATTGAAGTAACAATAACACCATGCTTAGAACTTGCATGAACAAAGTGATGGTTGCCAATATACAAACCAACATGTCCAGGTTTTACTCGTCTGGTATTAAAAAATACCAAGTCTCCAGGCTGAAGATCATCAACATTTTTTATTACTATACCCTGCGTGAACTGGTCACGAGCTGAGCGAAGTAATGAAAACTGAAAAGCATTTCTAAAAACAGTTTGGGTAAATGCGCTGCAGTCAATGCCTCTCTTTGAATTACCACCATATAAATATGGGGTATCAAGATATTCAATTATGGCCGCAAACATTCTATCCCGAGAATTATTATCTAAATACGAACCGTCTAACCCTTTTGCAAATACTTTTGAAAAATCTGCCTTTTCATCTTCAGGGAGGGTTTCATTATCATATTCATCTAAATTGTTATCTACATTTGTAGTATCTAAATGACTAAGAACACGAAAATCTCTGTCTGCAATGTAACGCGAATTTTCAAGAGAATTTGAATTTACTGTAGTCTCGGTTTCTTTGTTTTTATCTTCATTATTAGTAAAGCGAACAGTGCTTGCACACCCCCAAATTAAGAATGAAGATAAAACAAAAGAAGAAAGTACAAGTTTCTTGTAATTCATCTTACTTTTTATCCTAAATTATTTATAAAATATTTTTTTCTTGAAGCGGACTAGCATGTAAAATATAATATTAGAAAAATTACTGCTTACTTCACGCTCCCGGTTAACTATACCGTTTACAATCTCCTGATGTTGGTATTGTTATTGTAATACGCTGATTTCTCAGTCGCTTATTTATTTTAAGAACATTCCAGGCATTACTCTAATATTTATCGCCCGGGATTGGCTGTGATAATCGTCATAGGTGCATCAGTTATCATAACCCGATACAAAGTTACAAACTTTTGTTTTAAAACACAATAGTATATTAGGCATTAATTAATGAGCTGTTTTATACCTGCTTTTTCGGCAAAAATGAATTTCCTTTAAGTTTATTCATTTTTAGATCGAAAAATTCGGCAACCGTCTTCCCTACATCAGAGAATGTTGCCCTTATGCCCAAGTTCAATGGAGTCATTTTTTTGTTATAAAAAATGAGTGGAACATATTCCCTGCTATGATCTGTACTAACCATTGTCGGATCATTACCATGATCTGCCGTTATAACCAGATAGTCTGTTTCATCTAAAGGACTAAGTAAACTGGGGATAAAACTGTCAAATTCCCCCAATGCATTTGCAAATCCCAAAGGATCATTCCTATGCCCGTAATACACGTCAAAATCCACAAGGTTGCAAAATATAAGCGAGTTCTGATATTTAGAAGAACATTCTATTAGTTTATCAAAGCCCTCCTTGTTGCTTTTTGATTTCTCTTGGAATTTGATACCCCTATAATTAAACAAATCATTTATCTTGCCAATAGCAACTGTTGGGATGTTATTCTCATGTAGTAAATCAAGAACTGTTGGTTCAAATGGATCAAGCGAAAAATCTTTTCTATACACGGTCCTTTTATACTCATTACTCTTTCCCACGAACGGACGGGCGATTACTCTGCCAACCACTAAAGGCTCAACAAGCACCTGATTCCTGGTAATTTCGCAAATTTCATACAACCTGTCTAAAGGAATTACATCTTCATGTGCTGCTATTTGGAATACGCTGTCAGCCGAAGTATATACTATGGGGTATCCCGTTTTTATATGTTCATCACCTAACAGTTTAATAATTTCCGTACCTGAAGCTGCCACATTACCGAGCACTCCCTTGCAGCCGGTAAGGTCTAAAAATTTATTTATTATTCCATCAGGAAATCCATCTGGGAAATATGAAAAATCTTTATCAACTTTTAGTCCTGCAATTTCCCAATGTCCTGTAGTTGAGTCCTTCCCTTTTGATACTTCTTTCATTTTACCGTAACTGGCAGACGGTTTTTCAACAGGGGGCATTCCTTTTATCGGGATTATATTGCCAAGACCCATCTTCTGCAGATTCGGTAAATGCAATCCGCCCACCACCTCAGCTATATTCCCTAAAGTATTACTACCCTCATCTTTGTACAAAGCAGCGTCCGGCAACTCACCTACTCCGTTGCCATCTAAAATTACTATAAAAAAATTATTCATCCATTATTCTTAATTTATATTTCTAACTATGTTACCGCCCTTTTCCACTGCTTTTTTAAGTGCCAACTCGGCATTATGCAGCAGCTCATCCACATCTCCAACGCCCTGAGCAGAAGCAACACCAATTGAGATTGTGTACGTTGTCTGTTTAGAGATAACATCTATAGGTTTACGGGCAACTTTAACCCTTATTTTATCAGCCCATAGTGCTACATCCTTTGAGCTTGTATTAAAGAAGTAAACTCCAAAAACACGCTCATCTAAACGCCCTATTATGCTGCCTGGCTCAACTTCATTTGCAATGACTTCTGCAATAGTCTTAAGTACTGTGGGAAACGGATTCCCGTCAAAGAGCGATTCCTGCTCCAGAAAGTCATCTATTTTTATTAATGCCAATGCCGAATGCAGTTTAAGCTGGGAGGCTCTCAATAAATCGAGCTCAAGTCTGTCCCTAAATGTAACATCATTTAATAAGCGTGTTTCTACATCTATTGCCATCAAATTTTTATATAATTTCTGCGTGGAGTACGAATAGACTATAAAACCAATCAGGAGAATAGCATTTTTTAGGAACTGTACATCGCTGTTGGAGTATGCATGCTTCTTCAAGCTTTCAAAGCACAACACTCCATAATTTTGGCCATTAAAAACAATAGGTATAGCTAAAAACGAACCATCAAAAGTAATGTCTTCAACTTTTGCAAAACGGGTTAACGGATTTGCCGATGTGTCATCAATCTTAATCGGCATTCCGGTCTTAATTGATTTTCCGGTCACACTTAGATCAAGATCAATTTCCAATGATTTGCCAACATACTTCAGGGAAGTTTTATTCTCTACATATTCAGTTTTAAATTTCTGAGACACAGGGTCGAAGTAAATAAAAGTGAAAACGTCAAAAGGAATTAATGAAGATACGGCATTCTTTATTGACATGGAAATATCTTCATCGGTATCATATTTCCTATCGGGTGTTACAATTTGCAATAAGCTATTCAATCTTTG
>JAUZPC010000206.1 GCA_030706105.1 Bacteroidota bacterium
ATGCGAAAGGCTAGCATCCTGATCTGCCAGTTAGCAGAATACGCCGTTTTGAAGATTAAAATAAACTTGCATCAGACTTATAAAGCATATACTTTATAAACTACAATAATATCAGCACCTAACGTTCTTGATACCATTGATAAATCTCCCTTGCATACTTATCCCAACCCTTACCTTTATTAAATTGCTTATGGAATGCCCCATAATTGCTTGGATGAACTGTTTGAAGCCAAAATACCTTTCTGCCATTTAAATTAATAATATGATGGGCTCTATCTTGCCTAAGGTGAGTTTCTGGAATAATATGTTCAAGAGCTTTCTTGGCTTCAAGTCCTTGCGTAACTATTATATCAGGTCTCATCAAAACGATTTCATCTTCAAGGTAACCACGGCAATTTTTAAAAAGCATTTTATCAGCTTGTTTATTGTATGGATTGTTCATACTACACTTTACTGTATTAACGTGGGCAAAATAATGTTTAACATCTTCGATATTTAGGTCATCTTTGAATTGCCGTAAAATATGGAAAGCTAGTTCATGTGTCCTATACCAATGCCGCCCTTTATGGAGCAAGCTAATATCCCTGGTTTCTTCAAATTCTCTAACTGCTATTGGCAGTCTTTTAGATGGATTTTCTTCACTACTACCCGGGTCAAGCGATAAAATTAATAACCTCGGTAGAGTTCCTTTTTCATATCCAGAACTAATAAAAGCAGATTTAGGCCCATAAAATTTTTCACTTTGCCTCCCGCATTCTTTTTTATAAGAACATTCAAAATTAGTAGAAAGAATTACTTTATCCCTATAATACTCTTCAATTTTATCAATCATCTTTTTTTTAGAAGAATTTTTAATTTCAAAGTCCATATTCTACTTCCTTTAATAAATCAGATATAAGTTTTTATATTAGTCTGTAATTATTGAGATAAAATGTTTTTCAGCATTAAAAACTATAGCAAAATTTAAATATTTTCACAAGTCCTATCAATAAAAATATTTTTCCATTTTCTTTTCTCGCTTACATAGTAATTTTATATTTCACATTTATCTCTACGTTCCCTTTAAGCATTGACCAGACCGGACAATAAGTATCTTCTGATAGTTTAATTACTTTGTTCAAGTCTTCTTCAGTTACATCAGGAGACTTTAACTCAATTTCCACAAAAATAGTACTAAAACCTGTCGGGTGTTCTTCTTTCCTGATTCCTTTTGAATGTATTTCAAAACCTGTAATAGTCTTTTTCATCTTCCGCAAAAAAGTAAGAATTGCACTTCCCATGCATGAAGACAAACTAAGAAGTAATTACTCCAGCGAAGTGTAACCCATATTATCCCCAAGCGGCGGAGTATAATCAATATATATAGGCATATTATCTTCTACAACCCCTTTGAAGTTAAGCTTTTCATTTATAAGCGTAATTGATGCGTTAAGCTCTTTTGATTTGTCAGCCATATATTATCCTTTATGTGGTTTTGAACTGCAAATATAATATTTTATAAAATAAATAATAAACCGGCATACATATTATTTATCATCATAATTTTCATTACTTACATATAGGCATTAAGATATTGATATAAAATGTTCAACATAACTAAACCAGAACCTTCTCAAACAGCTTTTTTTATCTGCTTATATTTTAAAGGTATAAGTCAGTCCTACGTTTACCCCTAAAGTTATAGTAACTTTGTGCGATTATGGGGAAGAAATGTGTGCTTTATAATTACATTAATATATGATAAATAAATGTTAGGAAAATATGATGAAGATATTAATAAACTGTTCAGTAATTTTTTTATTTAGTTTAATATCAATCTACGGACAATCCGGTACAATTACATTCAGCGGTGCGACGGGTAATGTTTTTGGTGCTGATAATATAGCGACAGATGGGGAAGGAAATTCGGCCGATATCCCGGGCATAATCATCCAAATTTATGGAATAAATAGTGACGGGACAATACAACCAACCGGAACAATGGGCTTCCATAATGCCTCGGATGGCTATTCACTTCCCTTAGTATCATGGGATGATGGGACAAGTCCTGGTTATTTCGGATTAACGATTAAATCATCTGATGGTTCAAATTTTAGATTAACTTCCGTTAACTTTGAAGATTGGGGAAGCTGGTCAGGAGCTTCGTTTGCAGTTGAAGCTTTCAATAACGGTGCTTCATTAGGGTCAAGAACGTTTGCCGGCAACACAAGTGCAACTTACATAGCTTTAGATCATTCTTCTATTTTGACTTCTATTTTCGATAATGTTGACGAAGTCCGCATACATTTGGCAGACAATACTACCAGTTGGGTCGGCATAAATGATATTGTAATTAGTCCGGCAATTGTTACACCAACTACTCAGGCAAGCTCAATTGGTTTAGCCAGCAATGCAGCAGGAACACAGTTAACTCTTTCCTGGTCAAACGGAAATGGCTCAAGCAGAGCGGTATTTATGAAACAGGGTACCGGTTCCATTACCAACCCGTCCAACCTTACACCATACACAGCCAGTTCAAATTGGAGCTCTAAAGGCACACAATTAAGTTCTTCCGGTTATTATTGTGTCTATAATGGAACCGGATCAAGTGTTGTAGTTACAAACACAGCTCCTAATACTCAATATACCGTTCAGGCTTTTGAATATAACGGTTCAACAGGCAGTCAGCTATACAACACAACAACAGCGTCAGGTAATCCAAGCAATCAAACCACGTTACCCGTTGAGCTTGTCTCTTTTACGGCTTCTACAAGTGCCGGTAATGTAGTATTAAACTGGAAAACAGCAACGGAAATTAGTAATTACGGATTTGATATTGAAAGGAGATCTGTTAATCTTAACGGACAGTTTGAAAAAGCAGGGTTCATAAAAGGAAGCGGCAACAGTAATTCAGAGAAAAATTATACCTTTACAGATAAGGGTTTATCCTCAAGCGGGAGGTATGAATACCGCCTAAAGCAGATTGATACAGATGGTAAATTTAAATATTCAAATATTATATCTCTGGACATTAAAATAGCGCCTAAAGATTTTGCCCTCTTGCAGAATTATCCGAACCCTTTTAATCCGTCAACTAAAATCAGATTTGCATTACCTTTAGAAAGTAACGTAAAAGTTGAAGTATATAATTCACTTGGCCAGATTGTTAAAGAATTGGTAAATGGCAAACAGGATGCCGGTTTCCATGAAGTCAATTTTAATGCTTCTTACCTTACAAGCGGAATTTATTTCTACTCAATAATAGCTATTTCTGCCGACGGAAAACAAAACTTTAAAAGCACCCAAAAGATGCTTCTGGTTAAATAGAAAGATTAATTCTTTATTTTCTCCTTCCACCTCCCTTTTTTAAGGGAGGTCGGGAAGGATTTGCCCGAGACTGCTTGCCCCAAAACAGGCATTCAACCCTATAACGCAAAGGCTCCTCCCATACCCTATTATAATCATTCATTTATTTATTTCTTGATATAATTAGGATTATCAATTAATTTTACTCCAACTTAATAATAATTAGAAATAATACTATGCAAACTATAACAGTACAGAAAGATGATTTTATTATCACGACTGACAAATCAAAGCTTGATACAAGCGTTATACATGATTTTCTTTCTAATCATTCTTACTGGAGCAGAAACATCCCCCTGGAAAAAGTAAAAACTGCGTTTGATAATTCCTTAAACTTTGGTCTTTTTCACAACAGCAGGCAAATTGGATACGCCAGGGTAATATCGGATTTTTCTCAAATAGCATATTTAGCCGATGTATTTATAGTGGAAGAATACCGCGGCCGCGGGCTCTCCAAATGGCTGATGCAAACAATTATGAGTCACCCCAATTTGCAGGGACTTAGGAAATGGGTATTAGTTACTAAAGATGCGCATGAACTCTACAAAAAATTTGGGTGGCAGCCTATTTCAAGTCCCGAGAAATGGATGGAAAAAGTAAATCCGGATTTTGGTAATGACAGCGTAAAAAGCATTGATTTTAGTAGTAAAGATATTTTATAGCAACGGCCATATAGAGGCGCTATTATTTTTACCGTAATACTTTCAGTAATATTTCAAATGTGGGATCATCAGTACTGTTGTCTGTTTTAGTTGCACTGTGTTTATATTGTTATCGGAATATAAATTATTACTTTTATTAATAAATTCTCTTCTTTTTTCTTTTTTTTATTTTCAGCATTACCCAATATACAAGCCACTTTGTAATGTGACTTGGCTAATAAACAACTAAGGTTAATATCTTGGATAATTTTTTGTGATATAAAATATTTTAATAATGAAGATATAATAGTTTATTATGTTTTCGTAATTATGTCGAAATGGAAATGGACTAAATGAGAAAAGTTATTGTTTCAATATATACATCAATTGACGGTTTTATTATTGGTCCAAATGGTGAAATGGATTGGGTATTCAAGTACGCCGATGCAGGAAGCGAAAAACACTCTGAAGATATTGTTGACTCAATAGATCTTATACTTCTTGGCCGTGTACTATCTGATGAATTTTTACCGTACTGGGCAAATGATAAAAGTGAATTTGGTACAAAAATCAGAGATATTCCCAAAATTGTTTTTTCAAGAACCCTTGATAAAGTTGGATATAAGGATGTAAAGATAATTAAAGAAAATATCCGTGAAGAAATTTCAAAGATAAAAAGCCAGCCGGGCAAAGATATTGTCCTTTATGGCGGTGCCGAAATTGTTACTGTATTTACAAATCTTGGCTTAGTGGATGAATTCCATCTTTTTGTTACTCCCGTTATACTGGGAGGAGGGAAACACTTATTTGCCGGCCTCAATAGTAATTGCAGTCTGAGCTTAATGGCGACTAATAAATACGACTCAGGAACAGTTTTATTAATTTATAAACCAAAAATAATTTAAGCAGGAATAATAAGTATGAGAAAAATAATATTTCAAATGATGATTTCAGTTGATGGTTTTTTTGAAGGGCCGAACAAAGAACTCGATTGGCATAATGTCGATAAAGAATTTAATGATATTTCAATTGCATTTCTGGACAGTGTCGATACTCTTATTTTCGGACGAATTACATACGAGTTAATGGCTTCTTACTGGCCGACATCAGAGGCAAATTCCGATGATCCTTTAGTTGCCGAAAGAATGAATAATCTTCAAAAAATAGTATTTTCTAAAACATTAAAAAAAGCCGACTGGAATAATTCTAAGTTGCTTAATGGGAATGCCATTGAGGAAATTAAAAATCTGAAACAACTACCCGGCAAGGATATGGCAATATTTGGCAGTTCCAATTTGGTTTTAGGTTTACTGGATTACAATATTATAGACGAGTACAGACTAATTGTAAGCCCTGTTATCCTTGGTAAAGGAACTTCTTTATTTAATGGATTAAAAAACAGGGTTTATTTAAAACTTATAGAATCTAAAATTTATAATTCAGGAAATGTTTTGCTTAATTATAGAATAGAAAAGAAAAATTCTTAGAGTATCAATTATGCGAAAGTTGATTTTTCTATTATCGATTTCTGCCGACGGTTACTTTGAGGGACCGAACAATGAAATTGACTGGCATAATGTTGATGATGAATTTAATGATTTTATGTTAGGTTTACTCAGTGAGGTTGACGCCATTATATTCGGCCGGAAAACTTATGAATTGCTATCAAGTTACTGGACTACAACCAAAGCCATGAAAGATTCATATGCCATTGCTGAAAGGTTAAATAATTTAGATAAAATCGTTTTCTCGACTACTCTCGAAAATGTATACTGGAATAACTCTAAGCTTATCAAAGCAAATGTTGAAGAAGAAATCCGGAAGTTAAAA
>JAUZPC010000207.1 GCA_030706105.1 Bacteroidota bacterium
AGCGGCCAAGGTAAATCCAGGTGCTACCGCCTATTGTCTGGTCAACTTTAAAATGAGTTTTACCGCCAGAATAATTTACAGTGTAGTCTGCATCTTTTACATTATTGGAAGAGGCATTATATGAAATATAAACGCCATAGTAGCCGTCTTCAGGAATCTTTGGTATCCATTTAAAAGAAGCGGAACCCTGTGCATCTGAATTTGCATATCTGTAAGACCCCTGTTTAAATGGATTAGTATTATCGTAATAGGGGATGTTTCCAAGAGCAAAACCGGGCTTGCCTGTTTTAAATATGTTTTTACCCGTTGCTGTTTCTACATAAGATTTTGAAGCTGCATCGTTATCTACAATTGCTTCATTTGTCTGATAGTCTCTTTCTCTCGGGTCAAATACATTTGCCCCTGCGTTTTCCAGCATAGGCAGCAAATAAGGGACAACAAATGAAAGCGGTACTTTATCTTCAACAGACTGGAATAAGCGGGGACGCTGCCATACCCATCTCTTTTCCGACGGTTCATAATACCATCCGTGGCTTTGCCATAACACTATGTTTCTGTTAAGCAATCCTTTTGTAATCTGGTTTGGACGCGACATGTTATATACAACGTTATAGGCTTTAGCAGGATTTTTGGAAAGCCTCTCTTTGTCATATTCGTTTTTATTACTGCGGTAAAAATTGGGAATTAGGTCTTCCAGTTTAATTCCAAGGGAAGTCAATTTGATGTGATAATCTTTATAGTCTTCAATTAGACTATTTTTTACAACCTTATAAAAATTATTTACATTTTCTTCTCTCAGCGGAAGATATGAAATATCTTTTGAAAAATTTATTTCAAGTTCTTTTTTTACGGAATCAATATTATATGACTCTATTTTTGTTCTGGAAGGGAAAACGTTTATAAATTTTTTATTCTTAACATCATCAATAAACGTAAAAAGTGAATTCTGTTTTTTAACTGTTTCTTTTACTTCCTGTTTAGCTGTTTTGGTTTCTTCAGTTATTACCTGCTTTGTTGAGCAAGCGGGCAATAAAAATAATGCTAACAGGATAATTACATATTTAAGTGACTTCATTAGCGGGCCTTAATTTAGAAAATTATTATGGTGTAAAAATTATAAAATAAAGAACAAAGTTCAATATATAAATTGCCAGTAACTAATTATCATTTGCACTATAAAAGTTGTTTGCAAGTATGGAATAAATAACCCGACATATGCTAATATTTAGATTTAATCTTTCTTATCTCTGTAATTGTGCCCTTATTCCGTCAACCAATATCAATTATTTATTACCCATTGATAATAACAGTATGTTGGCGTATTTTTATGGAAATATTTCTAAATTATTTGAAGCAGGAACTTTTATGAATATTATAAAATGTTTATTGGCTTTTTTGATATTATCTCAAATAACAATTAAGGCGGAAACACAAATGTTCGATACTTATTTTTATGATAAAACAATGCGCATTGATTATTTCCATATTGGGGATAACAAAACTGAAATTATTACCATGGATAAAATCTATGGATATGGTATTTGGGCAGGGAGCAGAGTAAACCTGCTGGATAACTTTAATAACGGAAAATATTACATCAAAATTTATGATGACGTTTCTAATAAGCTGATTTACTCAAAAGGATTTGACAGTTACTTCGGAGAGTACAAAACCAGTGAATGGGCTGACAAGGGCATTAAAAGGACTTATCATGAGTCTGCCATTATTCCTTTCCCCAAAAACAGAATAAAGTTTGTTGTTGAGTTGAGGGATAAAAATAATGTTCTGGCTGAAATCTTTTCAACTTTAATTGATCCGTCCGACTATACTATTATAAATGAGCAGGTAAATGATCCTGATGTTAAGGTTTATAATGCACTAAAGTCAGGGGACCCGCATTCCAAGGCGGATATTGTTATTTTAGGTGAAGGTTATACAGTTTCAGAACAAAAAAAATTTGAAACTGATCTTAAAAAATTTACAGAAATATTTTTTAAACTTGAGCCCTACAAATCAAATAGAAACAAATTTAATATTTACGGTGTATTTAAAGCTTCAGCAGAAAGCGGTGTAGATGAACCGGATGCCGGTATTTTCAAGAAATCAACTCTTGGCTGTACCTTTAGTTCCCTGGGCTCAGAGAGATATCTGCTTACTGAAGACAATAAAACCATGCGTGATCTTGCTGCTAATGTTCCTTATGATGCAATCTATATAATGGTAAACCATAAGCGCTACGGCGGCGGCGGAATCTATAATTTATACTGTACTTTTACTACCGATAACCAGTGGCATGAATATCTGTTCCTGCATGAGTTCGGGCACTCTTTCTCAGGTTTGGCTGATGAGTATTATACCTCGGATGTGGCATATAATGAATTTTATCCTCATGGTGTTGAACCGGTGGAGCCCAACATTACCGCCCTGCTTGATAAGGATAATCTAAAGTGGAAAAGCCTTTTAACCCCGGGGATTGATATCCCTTCAAATTGGGAAAAAGAATATTATGATTCCACTGACCTTAAATGGCAGGCAGAACGCAGGGAATTGAACAAAAAGGTTGCAGAGCTTAAAAGAAACGGTGCCGAAATGAAAGTTATTCTGGAAGCTGAAAACCTATATAACCAGAAAGACCGCGACCATAACAAAGTGATTAACAGCATCATCGAAAAGAGCAAATATTTCAATAAAATTGGTGCTTTTGAAGGGGCCGGCTATGCTTCCAAAGGTTTATACAGACCTATGCTGGACTGCATCATGTTTTCAAAAGGAACAAAGCCATTCTGCAAAGTATGCGCAGGTGCTATTGAAAAAGTAATAAATCATTATACAGAATAATTTGATATCAATAAACCGGCTGAGGCTTTAACTTAGCCGGTTTATCCAGTATGTGCGCAATATTGGCTTGATACCATAACACTTTAATTTATAGTAAGTTATTTTAATTCTTTTCCCTCCCGGTGAACTAATGCCGGTAAAATAATTTAATTTGACTGTTTTGTTTTAATCTTTTTTTGTAATTTTATTAACCTAATATTATGGAAAAATAAAGAGTGATATGATTGGATTTGTAAATACTGAAAAAGAAAAGCGTGTAATGGGTGGAGCTGTTGTGCAGCATCAAAGAAAGATGAAAAAAATTGGGTGGTCAATCGCAGGTATCATCACTTTTGTTATTTTAAATGTAATTCTTTATTTCCTTTCTAAGATATAATTCTTTCTAAATAAACTCCTCCTGCTATTTTAAAATTTGAAAATAAACTAAATGCATAATACTAAAGTATATATTGAGACCTATGGCTGTCAGATGAATGTCGCCGATTCTGAAATTGTAATGGGAATATTAAAAAATCATGGCTATGATATTACCTCTGATATAAATGCTGCCGATGTTATTTTACTTAATACCTGCTCGGTTAGGGACAATGCGGAACAAAGAATTTACGGCAGATTAACCAACCTCAAATATAACAAAACTCAAAAACCGGGATTGGTACTTGGTATTTTAGGATGCATGGCTGAAAGACTTAGAAAAGAATTAATTGAAGATAAAAAAATTGTTGACTTGGTTGTAGGCCCCGACGAATACAGAAAATTGCCTGCCTATATTGATGTTGCTTTCAATGGCGGAAAAGGTATTGGCGTTCAGCTTTCCAGAACAGAAACCTATGAAGAAATAATTCCTTACCGCGAAGACGGCCTGCAGGCGTGGATCTCTGTAATGAGGGGTTGTGACAAGTTTTGTACTTATTGTGTTGTCCCATTTACAAGAGGACGCGAAAGAAGCCGCAAGCTTGGTTCCATTGTAGATGAGGTTTTACAACTTAGCGACAGAGGATTTAGGGAAGTTACTCTTCTTGGTCAGAATGTTAATTCTTATTATGATGAGCTGCATGATTTTTCTGATTTATTAGCTGCCTGTGCCGAAGTTGACAACGGAATGCGTGTTAGGTTTACTACTTCTCATCCGCAGGATTTCTCTGATAAACTCCTTTATACCATTGCAGAACATAAAAATATATGCAATTATATCCATCTGCCGGTTCAGTCCGGATCAAACAGAATTTTGGATTTGATGAACAGATCATATACTGTTGAGCATTATTTACAAATTATAGAAAAAGCCAAAAAGATAATTCCGGGCGTTACTTTTTCAACTGATTTAATTGCCGGATTTCCTACGGAAACAGTTGAAGACCAAAACATGACTTTGGAATTAATGAAAGCGGTTGAGTATGACGGGGCTTATATGTTTAAGTATTCCCCAAGGGAAGGCACTAAAGCATTTAAGATGGAAGATGATGTTCCGGAAGAAGTTAAGGGTGCACGTTTGCAGGAGATCATAGATTTACAGCTTGATATTTCGTTAAAAATTAACCGGAATTTAATAGGTAAAAGGGACACGGTTCTTGTTGAGGGATTCAGTAAGAAAAGCGACAAGTTCCTTGCAGGAAGAACGGATACTAATAAATTAGTCATATTTGAGTCTGTTAACGGCTTCAAACCGGGTGACTATGTAGAGCTTGAAATATACAAAGCCACTTCAGCCACTCTCTTCGGTACAGTAGTTTAATAGTAATTTTATTAATGCTCTAAAAGTAATTTCTCCTATTGTCGTTATGCTTAATATCAATATGAGTTTTGCATATAAGAATTACTGCAATTAAATATCTTAACTTGCACGTAAAATAGAATTACTACATCCCATTGCTAACCAATTTATTTTATTACTTTTATTTTTACTACACGAAACAGAACCATACTGCCACATATCCCTATTAGTCAGATGCTATCATATTCACATTCCGCAAGTAAGATTTCCTTCCGTCAGGATCTCCCAATTTCTTGATAAATGTCAATTCTTTCGCTTTAATGATCTGCTTAAGTTAGCAGTGTAATTATTTGAAATGTATTTAAAGGAAATTTAAGTGAAAAGTTTAAGCGTGACAAAAATTCTGGCAATATTTTCAGCCGCTGCGTTATTATCGAACTCTTTTATGGGATGCAGCTCAGAAAGTAAAAACATCTCCTCTGATAATAATATACCAAAGACTTCCTTGTTGGCTCATGATTTAAAAGAGATATTAAATTATACAATCATGGCTCCGTCAGGCCATAATACTCAACCCTGGAAATTTAAAGTGGAGGGTAACAATATTAAAATGTATCCTGACTTTTCCAGAAGACTGCCGGCGGTTGATTCTACCAATAGGGAACTGTTTATAAGTCTGGGATGTGCTTTGGAAAATTTAACTTTAGCCGCAAATGAATTTGGCTATGATACCAATATCGCATTTGAGTTTAGTACTGAAGGGCAGGAGTATATAAATATCAATCTGACTAAGGGGCAGCCTAAGCGTAGTGCGTTGTTTAAAGCCGTTCCAATACGTCAGTGTACACGAAATAAATATGACGGGGTTAAAGTAATTGACTCTAAATTACAAAAGATAAAAGAGACCTGCGTTCAGGATGGAGCAGACGTAATTATTTATACAAACAGCACTGACGTTGAAAAGATGTTATTTCTTATAAAAGAGGGGAATACTATTCAATTTAAGAATAAACAGTTTTTAGGGGAATTGAAAAGCTGGATACGTTTTAGTAAATCTGAGGCTGAAGAAAAAAAAGACGGGCTGAGGAGCGCTTCCTTTGATAATCCTTCGGTTCCAAGGTGGCTGGGAAGTTTTTTCATGGATTTATTCTTAACAGTTAGTTCACAGAATGACAAGGATGAAGAAAATGTAAGAAGTTCCGCGGGCTTACTCTTAATTACAACAAAGAATGATGATAAAGAATCATGGATA
>JAUZPC010000208.1 GCA_030706105.1 Bacteroidota bacterium
GATAATGAAAGTAAGGGTGAGACAGAGCAAAGTACTTATTACATTATTCAAATAGGTGCTTTTAATAATATGGAGAATGCTCAATCATTTTCGGAAAAAAGTGGGAAAATACTTAAAAAAGATGTTTCTATTGCTAAAGGAAAATCCAATCTGTACATTGTCCAATTGGATGAAAAATTCAGCACAAAAAAGGAAGCACAAGATTATAGAAATTTAATAAAAGTAAAAAATGGTTTTAAAGATGCTTGGGTTGTTACTGTCCATAAATAAAAATACAACTAAGTTATTTTAATAAAATAATTTTTATATCCAAATAATAGTAGGGAATTATAATTAGTTTATTGTTATTTTTGTATTTTAAATTAGAAAATTAAAAAAACACAATGACAAAAAAAACAATACTAAGTGGAATGCGCCCAACTGGCAAACTGCATATCGGACATTATGTAGGCGCATTAGAAAATTGGGTTAAATTACAGGAAGAATATAATAATTTCTATTTAATTGCCGATTATCATGTACTTACTACAAATCTGAATACTGAAAATATCTATCAAAATTCAATTGAAATGGCAATAGATTGGCTTGCCTCCGGCATTGACCCTAATAAAAGTCCAATATTTCGTCAATCGCAGATAAAAGAGCATGCTGAGCTTCATTTAATATTTAGTATGCTTATAACTGTTAATAGGTTAGAAAGAAATCCTACATTAAAAGATCAGGTGAGAGATCTAAATATTGAAAATGTTATTTATGGCCACTTAGGATATACTGTTCTACAGTCTGCGGATATTTTATTATATAAGGGCAATTTAGTACCCGTGGGAGAAGATCAGGTACCACACGTTGAAATAACGAGAGAGCTGGCAAGAAAATTCAATAATCATTATGGTATATTGTTTCCTGAACCTGAGCCATTATTAACAAAATTTGCAAGATTAGTAGGCTTGGATGGTAATGCTAAAATGAGTAAATCTCTGAATAATACTATCTTGCTATCAGAGAAGCCGGAAGAAGTAAAAGCCAAACTAAAAAAAGCTGTTACAGATCCTAAAAAGGTAAGAAGAAATGATCCTGGAAATCCTGATGTATGTTTAATATTCTCGTATCATAAAAAGTTTAATCCATCTGAAATCTCCGAGATAAACAGTGGCTGCCGTTCCGGAGCCTTAGGATGTGTTGACTGCAAGCTAAACTGTGCGTCTAAAATATCTCAATTTCTTGAACCTATTCTGGAAAAAAGAAGTCATTATGAGACTCGTTTAGATGAAGTAAAAGATATTTTAAGAGATGGAGAAAATAAAGCACATCAAGTTGCTAAAGAGACAATGAATCAAGTTCATGAAAAAATGAAAATAGGTTAGTACATTTGTACAAAATAAAATTAGACCAATTTGAAGGCCCGCTTGATTTACTCTTATTCTTTATAAAAAGAGATGAGTTAAATATATATGATATTCCTATTTCCAGGATTACTAAAGAATTTTTGGAATATGTGAATCTCATTAAGATGCTGGACCTTGAAATTGCGGGTGATTTTATTTTAATGGCTTCTACTTTAATGCATATTAAAGTAAAAATGCTTTTACCCAGAGAGGTTGATGAAAAAGGCGAGCAAATTGATCCAAGGACTGATTTAATTCAAGCACTTCTTGAATATAAAAAATATAAAGAAGTGGCTGAAGAAATGGGTTATTTTGAAACTGATCAGAGAAAAGTCAGTTTCCGTGGAAATTTTTCCGAAGATGAAAAAATAGCTCCTCCTGAATATGACATCTTATTGAAAAATGTTACATTATTTGATTTAGCAAAAGCATTTAAGAAAGCAATTCAAGATCTTAAGCCGGAAGTTGTTCATGAAATAAAGAAAATAAATATCACCATAGATGAACAAATTCAGTTTATTTTAGACAGATTAGAAAAAGATAAAGAATTACACTTTCTAAGTATAGTTGATGGGATGAGAGAAAAGATTAGGATTGTAATCACATTTGTGGCATTGTTAGAATTGACAAAAATGGGTCAGATAGGAATAAAAATATCTGATAATTTTAACGATTTTATTTTATATAAACTTGAAGTAGCCAATGGATAGTATTTATTATCAAGTAATTGAGGCATTAATTTTTTCTTCGGATGAGCCATTAAACTCGGCTGATATTATAAAAGCTATTAAAGGTTTAGATGGCGAGGATATAAAAATAACACCTGATGAGATTGAAGAAACAGTTGACATATTAAACAAAAAATATGAAGAGGAAAGTAAGCTTTCTTTTAGAATTAGTAAAATTGCTAATGGCTTTTTATTCTCAACAAGACCTGAGTACGCAAAATATTTAGGATTTCTATCATCAGAAAAAAGTAAACGCAGATTAAGTCAGGCAGCTTTAGAAACACTGGCCATAATTGCTTATAAACAGCCAATAACTAAACCTGAATTGGAAACTATCAGAGGTGTAAACTCTGATTATATATTAAATACACTTTTAGAAAAGAACCTGATTACAATTTCCGGCCGTGCTGAAACTATTGGACGACCGTTACTTTATGGGACAACAGATGAATTCTTAAAATATTTTGGCCTGTATAAATTAAGTGATCTGCCAAAGCCAAGAGAAATTGACGAAATTATGAAAGATGAGGATTTCCTGGATCAGAAAAGAAAAATTATGATGAACCTAATTGAAGATGATGTTCAAAACGAAATAAAAGAAAGTACTGAAAATAATGCGTCTGAATAAATATATAGCATCAAGTGGAATTGCCTCTCGAAGAAATTCTGAAGAACTTATTAAGCAAGGCAGAGTGAGTATTAATAGCGAAATTGTAATGGATTTAGCCTCTAATGTTGATCCCGATAAAGATTTGGTTGAAATAGATGGTGAGAAAATATCCTTGAAGAAGTTCCTATATTTTTTACTTAATAAACCGAAGGGATTTATTACTTCAACAAAAGACGAGAAGAGCAGACCCGTGGTAATTGAATTAATAAAAACTAATGAAAAAATATTTCCAGTAGGAAGATTAGATTACAACACCACCGGAGTTCTGATTCTTACAAATGATGGTGATTTTTCAAATTTACTAACTCATCCAAGAAATAAAGTACCAAAAGTTTATCACGCTATAATTGACCGCCCCCTTTCACCTGAGGATCAAGTGAAATTAACAAAAAACTTAGTTCTTAAAGACGGGAAAGGCAGATTTGAGAAAGTAACATTTGTAAAGAAACATGATAAAAAATTGATTGAAGTTACTGTTATTGAGGGAAGAAATCATTTTGTTAAGAATATGTTCGGCGCTTTAGGATATAATGTTCTATCATTAAACAGAAAGAGCTTTGCAGGTATAGAAGCAGATATTCCTGTTGGTAGTTATAGAAAACTGACAATAAAAGAAGTTGAAGTACTGAATGACATGTTTAGTAAATAAATATTATTTATTTTTTTTATTACTGCTTTTTACTTGTAATAATACAAATTCACAGATCAAGACTGATTCTTTATTAAGATATAATCCAAATACTTTGGCAGAATTTAGAGAACAATTGGATTATATATTTAATGACCCAATATTTAGTAATGCCAATTGGGGAGTTTTTATTGTGTCTTTAGAAACAGGTGAATACTTGTATAAAAAAAATGAGGATAAATTATTTATCCCGGCATCTAATATTAAACTATTTACCACTTCAGCAGCACTAAATTTATTAGGCCCTGATTATAAATATGCTACATCTATTTTTATGCGAGGTAAAATTACCAATAATGTACTCAATGGTGATTTAATTGTAAAGGGAACTGGCGATCCAACGATATCCGGTCGTTTTTACAATAATGATATGTACCACGTGTATAATAATTGGGCTGACTCTTTAATATCATTAGGTGTTGAAGAAATTCAGGGAAATATTATTGGCGATGATTATGCATTTGATAATAAAGGATTAGGAAATGGATGGCCATGGGAATTTCAGAGCTATTGGTTTTCTGCTCCAACAAGTGCTCTGTCATTTAATGATAATTGCATAGACATAACTGTATCTGTTGATAAAAATGACAAGACTCCAGTTATTACGTTAAACCCAAATACAAAATATGCAGTGATACTAAATAATGTTTCAGTAGTATCTCACGACTCAGTCACTTCTATTGACGTTAATAGAGAAATTGGTTCTAATGTTATTAATGTATTTGGTACAATTCGCTCGGGAGATTCGATTAAGACTTATGTTACCGTAAACAACCCCACCCAATATTCCATGGTAATTCTAAAGGAAACTTTAGAGAAAAGGGGTATTGTTGTAAATGGTAATGCGTATGATGCGGATGATATAGCATTAAGCTATGATTTTAAAAAAATGAAAAAATTATTTACTCATTATTCAGTTCCGTTAAGCGAAATAATAAGGGTTATTAATAAAACCAGTCAGAATTTTTATGCAGAACAGGTTTTTAAGACTATAGGACTTGAGAAAAATAAATTTGGATCATTTGAAAAAGGATTTGAAGCAGCAAGTAAAATTTATTCTGATATGGGCATAAAATTAGATGGGTTTGTAATGGTAGATGGCAGCGGATTATCCAGGCTAAACCTGGTAACTCCAAAACAAGTAGTCCAATTACTTCATTACATGCACAATAATAAATATTCAAAATTATTTTTAAATTCATTACCTGTTGCAGGTATTGATGGAAATCTTGCAAAAAGATTAAATAATACAATTGCAGAGAACCGTATTAGGGCAAAAGCAGGTTTCCTTGAAAATGTAAGAAGTTTATCAGGATATGCTTTTACTGCTGATAACGAACCGATTGCCTTTTCAATTATTGCAAATAATTATACGGTACCGGTTAAATTGGCTGAAAACATTCAAGATTTAGTATGTTTGCGATTAGCAAACTTTCACAGAAACAAATGGAGGTAAAGTGGAAAATAATAATATTCAACAAGACATAAATGTATTAATTAAGAGACGACTTGAAGAGTTGGAAGAATTAAAAGCTAAAGGTGTTCAGCCATTCGCATATTCTTTTGATGTTTCTGATAATTCTAAAAGTATTAAAGATAATTATAAAGAAGATGAACAAAAAACTGTAAAAATCGCCGGTAGAATAATGGCCATTAGAAGAATGGGAAAGGCTTCTTTTGCCCACCTTCAAGACAATTTTGGGCGCATTCAGATTTATCTTAGAAAAGATGATATCGGTGAGTCATATGATAGTTTTAAACTCTTAGACATTGGAGATATTATTGGAATTGAAGGATATGTATTTAAAACAAAAACTGGTGAAATTTCCGTTCATACTACCTCTTTAACTGTACTATCCAAATCACTAAGACCTTTGCCAATAGCAAAAGAGATTACTGACGAACAGGGTAATAAAACAGTGTTTGATCAGTTTGCAGACATTGAATTAAGATACAGACAGCGTTATGTAGATTTGATTGTAAATCCGAATATTAAAGATGTCTTTGTTAAACGCAGTAAAATAATTACAGCTATTAGAAAGTATCTGGATTCAAATGAAATTCTGGAAGTTGAAACTCCAGTATTACAGCCGATATATGGTGGAGCAGCAGCCAGACCTTTTGTTACTCATCATAATACTCTGGATACTACTTTATATTTAAGAATAGCAGATGAATTATATCTTAAAAGACTAATTGTCGGCGGTTTTAATGGCGTTTACGAAATATCCAAAGATTTTAGAAATGAAGGAATGGATAGAACGCATAATCCGGAATTTACAATGCTTGAATTGTATGTCCCCTATAAAGATTATGAA
>JAUZPC010000209.1 GCA_030706105.1 Bacteroidota bacterium
CAGCGGACATACTATGCTTACATTAATAACAATGTATCTGGCAATCAGGTTAAAAAGCAGATCAAGATACTTTATTGTTCCAGTGGGGACGATGCTTATTTTTGCAACTGTATATCTCCGGTATCACTACGTTATTGATCTTATTGGGGGAGCAGCTTTTATGATGTTTTCTCTATGGACAGGCAGGCTGTTGTTTAACTGGTGGCAGAAAAAACTTGGTAAGGATGAGTTTTACTGGGCTCAGGATCAAAAAGAATTGGAACTAAAAAAATAAGAATATGGTAGAAAAAAAAGTTAAAGTAAAAAAAATGTTCGATGCCATCGCTTTTAAATATGATTTTCTAAATCATTTATTAAGCTTTGGATTTGACTTTTACTGGCGCCGGAAAGCTCTTAAGCTTTCAGAGTTAACACCCGACTCAATTCTGCTGGACGTAGCATGCGGTACCGGTGATGTAGCTATTGAGGCACGCAAACAGGGTGTTACTAATATTACCGGAGCAGATTTTTCATTTAATATGCTTCAGCTTTTTAAAAAGAAATCTGATTGGATAAACGGTAAATGCACACAACTGGCTGCTGAAAACATGCCCTTTAAAGACAATACATTTACAAACATTACTGTGGCTTTTGGCGTTAGAAATTTTTATAATATAAGCGAAGGTTTCGCTTCATTTTTTAGAGTACTAAAGCCGGGTGGCAAAGCAACCGTTATTGAATTCAGAATGCCTTCAAATTTTATTTTCAAAAGGCTGTACAAATTTTACTTTAAAAATATTTTGCCGTTGGTCGGCGGGATTTTATCAGGCAGTCGTGAAGCATATGCTTATCTGCCAAAATCTGTTGAGGAATTTGATGAGAAAATAGACCTGCCTGAAATGTTAAAGATTTCGGGGTTTTCAAAAGTCACGAAACACAATTTGACTTTTGGTATAGTACAGGTAGTTATTGCAATTAAATAATAAATTTTAATAATTAGTTTAAGTTATATGCATATTCCGGAAAGAGTAATAGAAGACATAAGGAACTCGGCTGATATAGTTGATATAGTATCAGATTATGTTCCGTTGAAAAAAAGAGGAAAGAACTTTCTTGGATTATGTCCATTCCATCATGAAAAGACCCCCTCATTTGTAGTATCTGAAGATAAACAAATTTTCCATTGTTTCGGATGCCATAAAGGAGGTAATGTTTTCACTTTTATGATGGAGCACCATAAACTATCCTTTGTGGAAGCTGCACAAGAACTTGCCCAGAAACTTGGTATTCAAATAGACTATGAAGAAGACAAGGGGCATCAGGATGAGAATGAAATCTTCTATGAAATAAACCTGCAGGCAGCCAAGTATTTTACTTCTAATATTATTGATCCAAATATTGGCGGTTCTGCAAGGAGTTATCTTACCGGAAGAGGAATTAGTGTTAAAACCATGAGGGAGTTCGGGATCGGTTACGCAATTCCATCAAGAGATGCATTGATAAATCACTTCACAGGCCAAAGTATCAGCATAGATAAGGCTATTGAGTTAGGACTTATAGGACGCAGCAGTAACGATAACCGGTTATATGACCGGTTTGCAGGGCGGTTAATTTTTCCCGTCCTTTCTCCAAACGGCAGGGTTGTGGCTTTTGGCGGCAGGATTATGGAGAAGAATGACAAAGCTTCCAAATATATAAACTCTCCTGAGTCCCCTATTTATACAAAAGGGAAAGTACTATACGGGCTTTCATTTGCCAAAGACCAGATCCGCACTGAAGATTATACAATTTTGGTTGAAGGATATTTAGATGTAATTTCACTTCATCAAAATGAGATTAAGAATACGGTAGCTGTCTCAGGTACGGCATTAACCGAAGACCAGATTCAGCTTCTGTCACGCTATTCTAAAAATGTTGTTTTGTTTTTTGATGCTGATGAAGCCGGGATAAAAGCTTCTATGAGAAGCATTGAACTTTTGCTAAAAAGAAATTTTGATATAAGAGTAGCTTCCCTGCCCGACAAGGAAGATCCCGACTCTTATGTAAAACAGTACGGGAAAGAAGGTTTTCTGAATTTTGTAAAATCTTCAAAAAACTTTTTAGAATATCAGACGCAGTTTTATCATAACAACGGCTGGTTTGATGATCCGATAAAAACAGCGCATGCAATTAGAGAAATTGTTAAACCCCTTGTCTTTCTTGAAGATCAGCTTAAAAGGACACTTCTTATACGTTCTCTGGCAGAGAAATTCAATTTACGGGAAATACTTCTTGAAAATGAATTAAATAAGGAACTTGAGAAATACAATGCTAAGTTAAGCCAGACAAATGTTAATGTAAATGTTTCGTCGGTTTCACTCCAAAGAGGTTCGCAGCAACTTTCCGGAGCTAAAAAAGAGGATGTAAAAACCTCTCTGCACTACCTTAAAAGAGAAAGAGAACTGCTTAAACTTTTATATGACGGAAAGCCCGAAATCCTAAAATTGATTTTTCAGTTTATCTCCCCTGTTGATATTTCACTTGCAAAGCACAGAGAACTTTTTGAGCAGATTAAGGAAGAATATGAAGAAAAGGGTGAAATTGACACAGCCATGTTAATTGAGAATTACAGGAACGAAGAAACCAAAGCATATATTTCAGAAATTTGCCTGGAGAAATACTTTACAAGTAAAAGATGGGAAGAAAATGCCGGAATGGAAGCCCGGGACAATTCGGTAAGATTTGCAAAAGATATAATAAAAAAAATAAAAGTAGAGCAAATTAATAAGGAAATCCGTTCAAACAACTCCGCAATGAATGACGCCGGCAGTGCAGAAGAACAAATAGAAATCGCTCAGAAGAATATGCAGCTAAATAAAAGGATTCAGGAAATAATTTCTACTCTTACTTAAGCTCTGCGTATATGCCTTTCTCACCTGCTTAGGTTTATAGCGTCAATAATAAGATTTTTAGGATATGGAGAGATGTTATATGACCATCTTTTTTGATTTATATTATAACTATACTTTGTATAATTGCCTTCCACATCCTCTTTAGTCCGTTTTGCCTTAGTATAAACATTTACCCAAGGTGTTTGAGCTAATCCGATTATTACATTCCGCTCCAGCAATTGAAAAGAATAAAATGACATATCCGGGCTGTGCATATAATCCTTAAGGAGCAAACAGGATAAATCATCAAGATACCCCATTACTTTAGTTCTGGCCATTTTATAATAAATATGTTTACATAAAGACCTTATATCTCTTGGGTCATACAAACCGGTTTTGTCAATAAATGATTGGCAGGTACATGTAAGTTTATAAATATTTATGCTATAATCAGAGCCATTATCATTAAAACAATAATCTTTATTGCACCATTCAGGGAGTTCGGGGATAAGATGATAATATTGGTTATCTACGTGCTCTTTAATTTGTTTAAGAGCCAGCCTAATATCATCAAATTCCTTCGGATTTTTAGCAGGACGCGACATTGAAAATCAGTTTTTCTTTTTAATTAAAACAACTTTATAGATACGTGCTTTATCCTTTTTTACAAATATTGGCGCAACCGCCTGATTATAACTAATTAAGACATACGTATCCGGAATATCAGGGTTGTAAGTCAGGGTTTTTAAAGCGCCTTTTGTCTCATCCCAAAGCGCTGCTACCAAATCTCCATCCTTAACCTTTGAATTCATGCTGACCAGTACTTTATCCCCGGGGTTTATAATCGGCATCATACTATATCCAAATTCCTCATCTACTTTTAGATAGAAATGAGTTTTAGGATCGAAATATAAATCTTCCACTTCAAACCAATCATTATATTTATTAGCATCCGCTTTGCCGGCCGGAACCATACCCAATATTTTGTAGAAAGTGCGATCAGATTCTTTGATACCGGAAGCTTCATCAAGCGGTATATAGTTATACTCATCACTTTGTGAGAACAACCAATTGAGATCGCAATTAAGAGCGGCTAATTTTGCAATAAAGTCAGAACCGGGTTTTGCTTTGTCTTCCAGATATTGGTATAAATTTTCATATGACATGCCAAGCGCTGCCGCGAACTCTTTTTTTGTTTTGAATTTTGTACTGCAAAATTGCTTTAGTTTTTGTCCTATTGTTGAAGCCATATTTTTTTAATTTAGAATTTGACCGCTTAATTTTAATAAATCGATTTCAGATATTTTAGTATCATACTCTGCATTGAACAACCTGTTTTCAGCATTCAGAAAGTCATTCTGAATTTTTCTGAATTCAAGATATGTAATAGTACCAAGTTTTAATTTATCCTTAGCAATATCAACATTTTCTTCAGCAACTTTTAAGTTAGCTTTCTCAAGCTGCATTAAGCTAAAGTTGGTAGTATAATTTTTATAAGCACTCAATAAAGTTGCTCTTACTTTGGTTTTAAGATCCTCAAGCTGTAATTCAGCAATCTTTCTTGATATTTCAGCGTTCTCAATCTGTCTGGAAATATTAAAGCCGTCAAATATATTTAACGAGGCGCCAATACCGTAATTTACGCCATAGCTTTTATTAACTTTTACCTGATTTATATCGTTTTCAGCCCTGTTAAAGCCATAACCTGCATTTACATTTATTTTAGGGTATAAATCAGACTTTGACAAAGATATATCTAAATTAGATATGGCAATTTTTTGATTTGCCAGCAATATCTCTTTATTGTTATTCTCTGTAGCATCAAACAGTTGATCATAGTCATAATATGATTTAATCTTGACTGAGTCTTCAAGAATAAACTCAAAAGGGACTTTTACTCCCATAATCTGTCTTAGGATGATTTTAGCCTTGCTGATTTTTACATCCTGACGCATTACATTTGAACTGTCTTCGTTTAGATCGACCTGTGCCTGCAAAACGTCAAACTTAGAAGCAGAACCAAGCTCTTTTTGATCTGAAACTATACCAAACCGTATTTTAGAAATCTCCAGTGAATTTCTATAAGCCTTAAGCAGTTTAACATCATGTACAATACCGTAATAATTAGTCATCAAACTGTAGACTGCATTTTCGATTTCATTTTTCAGTGTAAGCTCGCCGGATTTATTTAGCTCTTTGTATCTTGAAAGAGAGGCAAACATCTTAAAACCGTCAAATATTGTCCAAGATAAAGAGATCGAAGCTATAGCATTATCGGAATTGACCTCACTATACTCATAAACCTCACCGGTATTATATTCCTGCCTTATATGGCTTTTATTCCCTGACAAAGAACCTGAAGCAGATAATTCAGGCAGTAAGCCTGAGTTGCCTAACGATGTATTATTATTAAGAATTTCGGTATTAGCTTTTGCAATATGGATTGAATAATTATTTGCAAGTGTCTGCTGAACAGCATCATTTAAGGTCAGCTTTTTTTGCGGTAAGCAGATACCCGTCAAAATCATTACAAAAATAAAAATATTTATTAGTTTAGCCATTATTATTTAACTTCATTTGAGATTGTATTATCAATATTTTCTTCAATAGTTACATTTGATACATTAGCGGTTTTTTTAGAAAGATAAGAATAAACCGAGGGCACTACATATAAAGAGAAGAAAGTTGAAAACATTAAGCCGCCAATTACAGCAACGCCCATGGAAACTCTGCTGCCGGAACTTGAGCCCAGAGCCAAAGCAATTGGCAGTGTTCCGAGAACTGTAGCAAGGCTTGTCATAAGAATTGGTCTTAACCTCTGTGCAGCAGCGTCCTTTATTGCATCAATTCTGGATAAACCCGCAGCTTTTCTTTGGTTGGCAAATTCCACAATAAGAA